>NZ_JARFTS010000021.1:0-66574 GCF_029167175.1 Shewanella sp. A32 | reverse complement strand
CGCTCGACTTGCATGTGTTAGGCCTGCCGCCAGCGTTCAATCTGAGCCATGATCAAACTCTTCAATTAAAAGTTTTTCGACTCTATGAATGACTGTTCTTTGTTCGAACACTCTTCAGTGAGTTTTAAATCGTTTTGCGATTCATTCACTGCGAGTGCCCACACAGATTTGCTTGTCTCATCAATTGTTAAAGAGCGTTGTTCGGGCTTATCTCCGAACAGGGACGTGCATTCTACACCACCCCATTTTGGCGTCAAGTGGCTTTCACCAATCTTTTTTCGCCAGGACAATTCAGCTTTGCCGCCTTGTCCTCAACACCGCCAGCGTGTCGCTGTTGCCGTGTCAGTGGGTGCGCATTATAGGGAGCTTATAGTTTTGTGCAAGCACCAATTCGCAAGAAAATTACGATTTTTATCTGTTTGCCCACTATTTCACCCGAGTAGTGTTTTTTTGTCCGTATAATGGTGAAAACAGCAGCAAAATTGAGATCGGATGATATGACAGTGACAAATTTAAGACCTTACCAAGGTATGACTCCTACGCTTGGGCAGCGCGTTTATATTGATGAAACCTGTGTACTGGTCGGCGATATTACACTTGGTGACGATGCCAGTGTCTGGCCGTTGGTGGCGGCAAGGGGTGATGTTAATCGCATTGTTATTGGTCTGCGTAGTAATATTCAGGACGGATCCGTACTGCATGTTACTCGTCGCTCAACTAGCAATCCTGAGGGTTACCCACTACTCATTGGTGATGATGTGACAGTTGGTCATAAGGCGATGCTGCACGGCTGCACTATAGGAAATCGGGTACTGATCGGTATGGGAGCGATAATTCTGGATAATGTGGTGGTAGAAGATGATGTGATTATTGGCGCCGGTACTGTGGTGCCGCCCGGCAAACGATTACAGGCGGGATACTTGTATATGGGAAACCCCGCTCGCCAGGCCCGACCTTTAACTGAGCAGGAACGTCTGTTTTTACCGGCATCGGCAGATAATTATGTGCGTCTGAAGGCGGAATATCTGCAACAAGCATAGCCTATCCCAGAGAAATATTACCCTCACCATCAAATGCTTCTTCAGTTATCAGCGTTTCGGCCATATCCTCCAGGTCGAAACGCTGACATTCAAAAGCATTAACAATCTCGTGCTCGCTGTGTAGATTTAGCTCAGAAAACTGTTGTAGATAGCGCCGTGAAACCCGGCACTTAATGAGATTGCCCTGCAGTTGCGCGATAAATTCCAGCGCGTCCAGCTTGGCTAACCAACGCACTTGTTCATTGAAAATCACCGATTGATTCATGATGATTGACCCACCAGCTGCTGTCTTAACTTTTGTAGTACAGGTTCCACTTGCGGCATCACTCCACGCCATAAGTAAAAGCTATAAGCAGCCTGCCCCACCAACATACCTAACCCATCGACCACATGTGCAGCGCCGTTAGCCTCACACCATAGATTAAATGCCGTTGGCGCTGCGCCATACATCATGTCGTAGCAAAGTGCCTGATTAACAGCTGCGGCAGGGATGAGCGGCACATTTCCAGAAAGACTGGCGGAAGTAGAGTTGATCACTAGGTCATAAGAGGGCAGCAACGCTTCAGCGCTGACGGCTCGCACTTTTGTCGGATGCAGCGCCGCCAACACTTCAGCTTTAGCGGCTGTACGATTGCAAATATCAATCTGGGCAACACCGGCATTTAATAATGGCAACAAGCAACCACGGGCTGCGCCACCAGCACCTAGCAATAACACCTGTTTACCTCGCAAGGAAGTAAAGCGCTGTAAATCAGTCACTAAGCCGACACCGTCGGTGTTGTCACCGCTAATTCGCCCATCAGCTAGTTTAATCAGTGTGTTAACCGCCCCCGCCATCTGCGCGGCATCACTCAATTCATCACACATGCGATAAGCTTGCTCTTTAAACGGCACAGTAACATTAGCGCCACAGCCACCAGCAGCAAAAAACTGCCTGGCGGTGTTAACAAAATCATCAAGCGGCACTAATGCCGTTTCATAATTGATATCAGCATTCGTCTGCTTAGCAAATTCCTTGTGGATAAAGGGCGATTTGCTGTGTTTGATAGGATTGCCGAAGACAACGTATTGATCGGTCATGATACTAGATTAACAACTGATGATTGTCGCAGTGTACCCTTGAATGACTTTTGTCAGCAATCACCCTACTGCACGGACTGAACCAAGAATGTGTATACTGGCACCGATAGGATTACTTGAGATAGTTATGAATTGGATTAAAAAGATACTTGGCCGCGAAACCACCGACAGAGATCCAACGCAGTCTAACGCGTACGATTTAATTGGCGGCGATAACACCATTCGCGCCATCGCCAAACATTTTTACCAAGAGATGCAGCGCCGCGAGGATACTCAACAGCTGCTGGCAATTCATCCCAATCCACTGTCGCAATCAGAACAAAAGCTATATGAGTTTCTGAGTGGCTGGCTGGGCGGACCACAACTATTTCAACAAAAATATGGCAATCCAATGCTGAGAGCGCGGCACATGAACTTCGCGATTGATGACAATATGCGAGATCAGTGGCTGCGCTGTATGAAAATCGCGTTGGAAAAATCGGTCCAAAAGCCGGAACATCGGCAAGTGATCTATCAGGCGATAGCCCAGCTCGCCGATCATATGCGTAACCAATAATTCTTTGAGGATCATTGGTTTGCCTGATTTCAGATCACTGGCTCAACCAATCCCGAGGTTTAAGATAGTTCTGGTATAAGTCCGCTTCCGGCGTTCCCGGCTCTGGCTGATAGCTATACTGCCAGCGCACCAAAGGTGGCATCGACATCAGAATCGATTCTGTCCGGCCGCCGGTTTGCAGACCAAACAAAGTGCCACGATCATAAACTAGGTTGAATTCCACATAACGGCCGCGGCGATATAGCTGAAACTGACGCTCACGCTCCCCGTATGGGGTGTCTTTGCGTTTCTGCACAACAGGACGATATTGCTCGATAAAACCGTTACCCACCGCCTGCATAAAAGCAAAGCACTGGTCAAAACCACCGGCATTGAGGTCATCAAAAAATAAACCGCCTACACCGCGGGTTTCCTGACGATGGGGGAGATAGAAATATTCGTCACACCATTTTTTGTATTTGGGATAAGCCTCATCCCCAAAAGGCTGACACAAAGCTTGCGCTTGCCGATGCCATTGCTGGACGTCCTCCAGAACTGGGTAATAAGGCGTTAAATCGAAACCGCCACCAAACCACCAGACAGGATCTGCATCAGGTTTACGGGCAATAAAGAAACGCACGTTAGCATGGGTGGTCGGTACATAAGGATTACGCGGATGGATAACCAGGGATACCCCCATAGCTTCAAAACTACGTCCGGCCAATTCCGGCCGATGCGCTGTTGCCGACCCCGGCATCGCATCCCCGGTCACATGGGAAAAGTTAACGCCAGCCTGCTCAAACACCGCACCATCCACCAGCACTTTACTTTTGCCACCGCCGCCTAACGGCCGCAGCCATGCATCTTCGATAAACTTGGCAGAACCATCCAGTTGTTCCAACGCTTCGCAAATATTTTGTTGTAACTGCTGTAGGTACTGCTTCACCATCTGTGAATCCGGTGCGGTCATACTAGCTCCTTAATGGATTATCCCTGTCGCAACACCTTGCCGCTGCGAATATCAATAATGGTTGACGGTTGACGTTGCTCACCTAACTGTCCAATAACTAACGCATCCAGTTTGCCATCAAACGTCTGTAGGATTGCTTCGGCAGTGACAGCTGGAGGCTCTCCGGCCAGATTGGCACTGGTAGAAATAATCGGCTTATTCACTAAATCACAGAGTTCCCGTACCAGTGGATGCGCCGATACCCTTACAGCACAGGTATCAAACTGACCCCGCACGAAAGGCGATAGTGACGCTCTGACTGGCATGATAAAGGTAAACGGACCCGGCCATTTCGCAAAAGCGCTGGCTAACTGCGCCTCCGTTAATTGCGCTTCATCGATGTAAGGTCGCAACTGTGCAAAATTGCTAGCGACCATAATCAGTCCTTTCTGCCAGGGACGCTGTTTAATCTCCAGAATACGCTGCACGGCAGCTTCATTATCAGGATCACAACCTAAGCCATATACCGCTTCTGTAGGATAGGCGATTACACCACCGCCCAGCAGTATCTCTTTACTGGCGGATGCCGGTATTTGCAACATCATTATACCTTTACAAACAAGATGCTAATGGCGGCTAATGCCGTCGAGTGATTGAGAATTATAACGACATCACTGACCGGCACCAACCATTGTTTGACACAGATCACAAAAGCTTTTTGAAGTGACAATTTTTTTGCGGACATTCCAGACGCACCCCTCCTGCGCTACGACGCTCAACCAGGATACCAAAGCCGCATTCTGGACAAGCCTCCGCGCGTGGCGGGTAATTCACCAAATATTTGCATTTAGGGTAATCGCTACACGCATAAAAGGTTTTACCGAAACGGCTAGTTCTCGGTTCCAGTTTGCCGGTATGGCACAGTGGGCAATCAATAGCTTGTTGCGCTGGCTGCTGGTCATGCTTTTCGACGTGTTTACATTCTGGATAGCGAGTACAGCCAATAAAAATGCCAAAGCGTCCAGATTTTACTGCTAATTCCGCACCACATTCAGGACAACGAGAACCAGGGATCACCTGCGATTCGATGGCCTCATGCTGCACTAAAGGACGGCTATAGTCACAGGTCGGATAATTGCTGCAGCCCAAAAAACTGCCATGTTTACTATGACGAATATTCAACTCAGCACCACACTTGGGGCAAACTTCATATTCACGTTCCAGTGCATGTTCACGAGTATTGAAGAGTTTTTGGTCAATTTTGGCCATACGTTATTCGCTCATTAGTAGACACTGCGTTAATGATAACACGTTAGTCTTTAGGAACCCGGGCATTAAAAAAGAGGCTCTAAGCCTCTTTCTTTTGATGTGTCACTCAAGAATGCAATCTGCCGTCCGGCTGTTCAAATATCAGGTCTTCCATCTGCTCATAAGCCGATTCGTTACCGGGAGCATTGAACAACACCATCAGGATCACCCACTTCAGATCTTCGAGTACCAGTGTAGGTTCATCCAACTCCATCACCCGGTCAATGACCATTTCGCGGGTATTGAAATTGAGCACGCCGATCTCTTCCAAAAACAACAGGAAGCCACGGCATTCCACATCCAGTTTGTCGATTTCATCGTTGGTGTAAATACGGAAAGAATAGCTGTCATTAGTTCTGACATACGGCGTATCACTTTCCTGCAGAGCAGCTAAACGCTCAAGCCAGCTGAGTGCTTTAAGGATTTCTGACTGATGAAAACCCGCGCGAGTCAGTTCCTTGGTTAACTCATCTTCGTCAACCATCAGTTCCACTTCACTATGTACATAGTTTTCAAACAGATACATGAGGATATCAAACATGGCTAGTTCCTCTTGAGTCTAACGTAACCACCGGGTACTGCGGCAACCCAACCTTGTAATTCAAGTTCAAGCAATTGTTCCAACACCAGATCCAACGTTATACCGCTCTGTTCAACCACAACATCAAGTGGTGTGGTTTCATACCCTACACTAGCTAACAGCGTTTTAAATGGCAACTGCGAGTTATGTTCTGTTTGTAACGGGACATGACCCGGAAGCGCCTGCAAATGACTTTGCAACAACGGCGGCAGCTCTTCTACTATATCGGCCAGCGACTCTACAAGTTTTGCCCCATTTTTAATTAAATCATGGCATCCCTGATGATCACCGCTTATAACCGGACCCGGTATTGCAAAAACTTCCCGCCCCTGCTCCATAGCGGTTCTTGCACTGATAAGGGAGCCGCTGCGACGTCGGGCCTCAACAACCAGAGTTCCCAACGCGAGGCCGCTGATTATACGGTTTCGTTTAGGAAAATTCCCAGCAAATGCGGTGATGTCAGGCCAGAATTCACTCACCACCGCACCATATTGTTGAATATCCTGGTAAAGTTGCCGATGCCGCTTCGGATAAATCTGTTCTACGCCGGTTCCCAGCACAGCAATGGTACTGCCGCTATGGCTAAGAGCCCCTTTATGCGCAGCACCATCAATTCCCGCGGCCATACCGCTAACAACCGCGAGGCCAATACTGTCAAGTTCTGCGGCCAATTGGAACGCCAGCGCCAATCCAGCATGGCTCGCAGCACGACTGCCAACGATGGCAATCGCTGGACGTAACAATGCCTCTGGATGACCTTTGATAAAAAGTACTGATGGAGGGTCGGCGATTTGTTGCAACAGCGGCGGATATAATGGGTCGTCACGACAAATTAGATAATGATGGGAAGCCTGACGCTGCCAGGTCAGCGCTGCCTCAACTTTTCGCCAGGCAGCAGCAACTTGTGGTTCTGGCAAAGCTATCGGCAAAGACGCGGATTTCTGTTCCACTCTTTGCCGCAACTCTGACACATCCATGTGTTCAAGCAGTTGTCCAATCCGTAGCGGGCCAAGCCCGGATACTGCACTGACAAACAACCAATCGACCAGAGCGTCCTCTGTCATTCTCCTTGCAGAATAGTTACCGGTTTAGTCAGGATGTCACCAACCCGCACAGGCCGCTTATCCACCAGAATTAGTCCCATGCTGGTTTTATCAAACACTTTAAACACCATTAACTGACCACGGTAGAGGTTAGGCAGTTTTAACACATCATCGCTGTCCATAGCCCCTAGCATTTTGTCGTAAGCAGACTGTTCATTAGGAAGCACCGGAACCCCGTCATTACCAATGACCACTTTGTCACCCGGCTTAAAGATGGTAAAGACCTGGCCGGTTTCCACCCCATCCTTACTGCCGCGGTCGATATAGGCTATGTCAAATTTACCCATTTCGCGGATATCAAGTTCTGAAGCCAGCACTTTGGCATCGGCAACAGTTCCGGCCCTTGGCATCAAGTAAGCCGACATAAACGCATCGTCTTCAACTGAAAAAGCTCTGAAGCCGGCCTTAGTTTCGCGGAAATTATTCAACAGTAACACTTTGGAAATATCGCCAGATTCAGTGACCCTTCCGGTAGCCGTAAGAATCGCTTCCTGCCCCAAAGAATCGCCACTGTCTTGATCAACAAATTTACGTCCTGGCTGGTACAACCCCAGCTTGGTACCCTTTGGCACGTTACCCTTGATGTAAATGATATCGCCAGCGACATGGCGTTTTGCCGGATTTTCACCGCCAACCACCATCGGCTGTTGCTGTAACCATTCAGGATCAACAATCCGGTTCTGCACTAGGTACTGTTCGATCAAAGACAAATCCACTAACGGAATGGCATCGCCTTTGGATTTGATTTGTCCTGAAGGGCTGCTGCGTACAAAAGGCTTTTTGACTATGCGCGGTTCACCATCGATAAACACCAGCGTCAAGCGATCGCCGGGATAGATCAGGTGTGGGTTAGCAATCTGTGGGTTGGCTCCCCATAATTTTGGCCAGCGCCATGGATCTTTAAGAAACATTGCCGATATATCCCAAAGCGTATCGCCTTTTTTCACCACGTAGGTGTCGGGATGACCGGATTTAAGAGTTAAAACATCAGCGTATACCCAGGAACAAACAAGTGACAGTAACGCAAATAAAGTAAACCTTTTCATGGGCCCATCCGTGTTGTGTGGCTCATATTCTATTAATAATGAGCTTTTTCTGTTATTGACAGCCGCTAAGGATTAAAATTAACGCATTAGCACGAAACAGTATAACCAACTCGCGTGGTTTTAACACAATTGTTACGAGTTACCTATGGCTTTGTTAAATGTACTAAGATATCCCGACGAACGACTACGAACGGTCGCCGAACCTGTCACTGATTTCAATGCAGCTTTGCAGCAACAAATCGACGATATGTTCGAAACTATGTATACCGAAAAAGGTATTGGTCTGGCTGCGACACAAGTAGATTTTCACAAACAATTGATAGTGATGGATCTGCAAGACGATGTCGAGCGGCCACGGGTCTTTATCAACCCACAAATCATTAGCTCCAGTGGTGATTTTTGCAATGAGGAAGGCTGCCTCTCTGTCCCCGGTATTTATGCCAAGGTAGATAGAGCCGAATTTGTCACGGTGAAGTCACTGGATCGCGACGGCAATGAGTTTACCGTTGAGGCAGACGGCCTGTTTGCCATCTGTATCCAACATGAAATGGATCATTTGAAAGGTAAGTTGTTTGTTGACTACCTGTCTTCCCTGAAGCGTCAACGCATCAGGCAGAAACTCGAAAAAGCTGCTCGTCAGGAAGCTAAGCAGCTCTGAGCTAACCAACCAAACACAGGAAAGAATTTGACGTCCTTGAAAGTGATATTTGCCGGGACACCGGATTTTGCTGCCCGCCATCTGCAGGCGTTATTGAACTCTGCACATGAGGTCATAGCGGTCTACACTCAACCGGACAGGCCTGCTGGCAGGGGCCAGAAACTGATGCCTAGTCCGGTCAAACAGCTGGCACAGAACCACAATATTCCCGTTTATCAACCCAAAACATTACGCAATGAAGCGGCACAACAACAGCTAGCGGCATTGAATGCTGATGTCATGGTGGTAGTGGCTTATGGATTGATCCTGCCGCAAGCTGTATTGGATGCGCCAAGGTTGGGTTGTATTAATGTTCATGGTTCTATCCTGCCACGCTGGCGCGGTGCAGCGCCGATCCAACGCGCTATTTGGGCTGGCGATCAGGAAACTGGCGTCACCGTCATGCAGATGGATGCCGGGCTCGACACCGGCGCCATGTTATTGAAGACCCGATTACCGATAACAGCAGATGACACTTCGGCTAGTCTCTATGAAAAGCTGGCACAGCAAGGACCAGAGGCATTACTGCAAGCATTGAGTGGCATAGCAGAAAATACGCTGCAAGCAGAAGCTCAGGATGACAGTCTGGCTTGTTATGCCGACAAGTTGAGCAAAGAAGAAGCGGCCATCGACTGGCAGAAACCGGCCAAACAGCTGTGGCAGGAGATCCGCGCCTTTAATCCCTGGCCCGTCAGTTACTTTGAGTGTCAGCAACAAAACGTTAAAGTTTGGCAAGCCAGTATTGCCCCATCAAACGCTCGTGCAGAACCCGGGACTATCGTAGCCGCAGATAAACACGGGATTACGGTCGCAACCGGTGATGGACTGTTGATACTGCAAACATTGCAGCTTCCTGGGAAAAAGGCGACCACTGCCGCCGACATTCTTAATGCGCGCGCGGAATGGTTCAGTCCCGGCACATCACTGGTGAACGCATGAGACTCAACCTCAGAGCATTAGCAGCTAAAGCAGTCTTTGCTGTTCTTGAACAAGGGCAATCACTGTCGTTGGCACTGCCCGATGTACAGCAAAATGTCCGCAGTCCTAAAGATAAAGCGCTGATTGCTGAGCTTTGTTATGGTGTTATGCGGGTATTACCGCAACTTGATCAGTGTGTCTCGGCGTGTCTGTCCAAGCCATTTAAAGGCAAGCAACGCATTATTCAGCAGTTACTCCTGGTGGGATGTTATCAACTGTATTTCACCCGCATTCCCCCTCATGCCGCCATTTCTGAAACGGCTGAAGCATGTCGACAACTGGGACAGGAAAATCTGGTGAAAGTGGTTAACGGCGTATTACGGAACATCCAACGCCAACAACAGCCGTTGTCAGGAGAAAGTCCGACACTGAAATATAATTTCCCTGCATGGATACTCAAAAAGCTGCAGGCCGCCTATCCAAACCAGTGGCAACAAGTTGTAGAGAATAGTCAGCAGCGTCCGCCGATGTGGCTGCGAAATAATTGTCAGCAGCAGCGCCGCAGTGACTACCTCTTACAGTTAAGTGAACAATCAATCACTGCGTCACCAGGCCCCAGCGATGATGCAATGCTGTTAGAACATCCATGTGATGTGACGCAACTGCCGGGATTTGAAAGTGGTGCGGTCTCAGTACAAGACGGTGCAGCGCAATGGGCGGCGCAACTCCTTGATGCACAAGCCGGGGAATTGGTATTGGATGCCTGTGCGGCTCCAGGGGGTAAAACTTGTCATATTCTGGAGCGCACCCCGGGTATCAACTTGGTCGCTGTCGATAATGACAGTAAGCGCTTGATGCGGGTTAACCAAAATCTTGCGCGGTTGCAGCTCGATGCTAGGGTTATTCAAGGCAATGCTGCCGCCATCCATGAATGGTGGCACGGTGATAAGTTTGATCGCATCTTACTCGATGCCCCCTGTTCAGCGACTGGCGTCATTCGGCGGCATCCCGATATCAAATGGTTGCGCAAAGAAGCTGATATTGCAGAACTCACTAAAGTACAAGCGCAAATCCTTGATCACTGCTGGCAGTGGCTCAAGCCCGGTGGTGTGTTACTCTATGCCACCTGCTCGATTCTGCCGGAGGAAAACCACCAGCAGATTGTCGCTTTTTTAGCGCGAACCGCTGATGCAGAGCTGCAAGTTATCACAGCTTCACAAGAAAATTGCTCGTCAGACTGGCAAATACTGCCGGGACAGGACAATATGGACGGGTTTTACTACGCAAAGCTGCTTAAACGCAGTACAGCTTAAGGCACAACCCCGGGAAAAGAATAAGCCATGAAGATCATTATCCTCGGCGCGGGCCAGGTCGGCGGCACACTGGCAGAAAACCTGGTAGGTGAGAATAACGATATCACTATTGTCGATAGTGATAGGAACCGACTCAGGGCTTTGCAGGATAAATATGATCTGCGGGTGGTGGCTGGTCACGCCGCTAATCCAGGAGTACTGCTGGAGGCTGGTGCAGAAGATGCCGATATGCTGGTCGCTGTGACGAACAGTGATGAATGCAATATGACCGCCTGTCAGATTGCGTATACCCTTTTTGGTACCCCCACCAAAATTGCACGCATTCGTTCTGAGCAATACCTTGCCATGCGCGACAAACTGTTTATCGACAGTGAAACCAAGAACACTGAAAGTAAATTGCGCGGTGGTTTTGTGATTGATGAACTGATCGCGCCAGAGCAGTTAGTAATTACTTACATTCACCGATTGGTAGAGTATCCGGGAGCTTTACAGGTTCTCGACTTTGCTGACGGACGCGTGAGTCTGGTGGCTGTCAAAGCCTATTACGGCGGCCCGCTGGTGGGAAACGCCCTTGCGGCGCTGCGCGAACATATGCCCAATATTGATACCCGGGTTGCCGCAATTTTCCGCCAGGGCCGAGCCATCATGCCGCGCGGAACCACGATTATCGAAGCCGATGATGAAGTTTTTTTTGTTGCTGATAGTCGCCATATCCGCGCCGTCATGAGTGAAATGCAAAAGCTCGACAGCTCCTACCGCAACATTATGATTGCAGGTGGCGGTAACATTGGTCTGGGATTGGCCAAAAAGCTGGAAAAGAATCACGCCATTAAGCTCATCGAACAGAAACAGGAACGTGCCGAACTGTTATCAGAAAAACTGCAGAACACGACGGTTTTCTGTGGTGACGCTTCCGATCAAGAGTTGCTGATGGAAGAACACATTGATCAGACCGATGTGTTCATTGCGGTAACTAACGATGACGAAGCGAACATAATGTCGGCGCTATTGGCCAAGCGTATGGGTGCCAAAAAAGTAATGGTTTTGATCCAACGCGAAGCCTATGTGGATATTGTGCAGGAAGCAAATATCGACATCGCCATCTCGCCACAACAAGCAACCATATCCTCGTTATTAACCCATATCCGTCAGGGTGATATTTGTAACGTTTATTCTTTGCGACGCGGTGCGGCGGAAGCGATTGAGGCGATCGCCCACGGTGATGCCAGCACCAGTAAAGTCGTCGGCAAGCAGGTTGGTGAGATCAAGTTACCGCCGGGAACGACCATTGGTGCCATTGTGCGCGACGAAGAGGTGCTAATGGCACATGACCGCACGGTCATCGCTCAGGGCGATCACGTCATCTTGTTTCTGGTGAACAAGAAGTTTGTCAGTGACGTTGAAAAGCTGTTCCAGCCCAGCGCCTTCTTCTTCTAGGTCACCCCACATGCTGAACTTCAAGCCACTGCTGTTTATTTTGGGATTATTCCTGTCGATGTTGACTGGATTTATGTTTATCCCGTTGGCTTTTGCGCTGGTTTATGGCGAAGAAACCGTGATGGCTTTTCTGGTGTCTGCAATTTTTACCGGGGTGTTTGCCAGTATCTGTGTACACCGCGGCCAAAGCGGCAAATTGCATCTGAATATCCGCGATATGTTCCTGTTAACCAGCCTCACCTGGGTAATTGTGAGTTTATTTGCGGCGATGCCCTTTACGCTGTATCACGGCATTGGTTACACCGACGCTTTTTTTGAAACAATGTCTGGCGTTACCACAACCGGCTCAACGGTGTTATCCGGCCTGGATAATATGGACCACAGTATCCTGATCTGGCGTTCGCTATTACAGTGGTTAGGCGGGATTGGTTTTATCGTGATGGCGGTGGCCATTCTGCCATTCCTTAACGTGGGTGGTATGAGACTGTTCCGCACTGAGTCTTCAGACTGGTCAGATAAAACGATTCCTCGCACCCAAAGCCTCGCCAAATATCTGTTTCTGGTTTATGTCGGTCTCACCGTCGCTTGTGGCATGGCGTATCACTGGGCGGGGATGAACTGGTTTCAAGCCATCAATCATGCGATGACGACTTTGTCGACCGGCGGCTATTCCACATCAGATAATTCCATGGCGGCATTTCCGGAACGTTGCCACTGGGTCGGTATTGTCTTTATGGCAGCGGGTGGATTGCCTTTACTGACCTTTGCACAGACCATCCAAGTTCGTAGTTTGCGGGTGTGGAACGACGCACAAATTAAAGGCTACCTGCTGTTTTTGTTAGTCGTCTCCTTAGGACTGGCGTTATGGCTGAGCGATACCAAACACTTAGGTTTTATCGATGCCTTAAGACTAGCGGCATTCAACGTTGTGTCAGTAGTGACCACCACCGGATACGGTTTGACTGATTATAGCCAGTGGGGTGCGGTTGCGGTGATTAGCTTCCTGTTTCTGATGCTGGTGGGCGGCTGTTCCGGTTCCACTGCGGGGGGGATTAAAATTTTCCGCTTTCAGATTGCCGTCGCCATCATGCGTGAGCAGCTCAAGCAGCAATTCCACCCTAACGGTATCTTCCGTGAACGCTACAATAATCGCCCCATTAACGAAGAAATTGTACGCTCTCTGGTCACGTTTATGATGCTGTTTATGCTGGTAATTGTGTTGGTAACACTGATATTGGTAATGTGTGGGCTGGACCCAATGACCAGTCTTTCTGGTGCCATTACCGCCGTCACCAACGTGGGGCCTGGGCTTGGCCCCGTCATTGGCCCCGCGGGTAACTTTGAAACCTTGCCAGATGTGGCTAAATGGGCATTATCCATTGGCATGCTACTGGGACGCTTGGAAATTCTCACCGTCGCAGTACTGTTTCACCCCAGTTTTTGGCGTTATTAATTCGCCGGAACTAACGTCGCCAGGTGATCAGCATAGCCATCGACCTCTTGATAATCGGTGTAATCGATCACAGCCTTCGTGTCAGTTGGCCCGTCGGTAATTTTCATGATCAGACGGATCATCTGCTTATCAAGCCAACGCCACGATGGATAATCAACTTTCCCGGCGATAATTTTCACATCGTTGGGTTTCCAAGCCGATAACTCAATGAATTTTTGCAGATAGCGGTTATTTTCAGGTATGCGTTTTTCCGGTTTGCGGGCAACGACATTCACCGAAAAGAAGCTAATCGCTTTTTGATCCAGCTGTTGCTGGTATTTACTACAAAACGCAAAGACACTTTTATCGTAAGTGCCGTAAAGTACACAAGCGCCGAGGACGACGGCATCCCACTCTTGCCAATCAATACCCTCCTTTTCCGCTTCAAGCAAACCCATCATTTCACATCTGTATCCCTGCTGTTGAATGCGACGCACGATACACCGGGAAATTCTAGCGGTGTGACCACCTCGGGAATAATAGAGAACCAGAATGGATTTCATAGCAATACCTGCTCTACTTATAAAAAACGACAATAAAAGATGATAATGAACAATATGAAAGTAAAATACAGTGATAATGACCAAATAGGACAAGCAGTTACTGCATTTTGATGATAAAAGTGAGATCCAGCTTAAAGACTGATGAGTTGTCGACCACGTAACATTCAATTAGAATCATCTAATCAAGAAGTAGAGGTACTTTATAGCATGTCACCTGAAGATATTAATATTGACGCCATGTTGTCGAACGCTGAAATTGCAGCAAAATGGCTCAAAGCGGTTGCCAACCCTTACCGCTTGATGATCCTTTGCCTGTTGCTCGACAAAGAGTTAAGCGTCACCGAAATTAACGAGGCGGTTCCGTTGAGTCAGTCGGCGTTGTCTCAGCACTTAGCCGTACTTCGTTCAGAAGACTTAGTTGATACTCGCAAGAGTTCCCAAATCGTTTATTACAGCCTCAAAAACCAACAAGTGACCGAAGTCATCTCCATTCTGCATCGCAAGTTCTGCTCTGCACAATGTTAAGCACACATCGTTAGCGAGCCGCAAACTCCCTCGCAAACCGCCGCACGTTCTCCCAGTCTGTAAATTCATAGGCTTGGGAGGTGTCGGTAGGGCCTTTCGTCATCCACATAATAAAGCGGATCATGGTGCGGTCTAACCAACTGTAATCGGCATAAACAATTTTCCCAGCAAATACCCCTAACTGTTGTGGCTGCCAAAGTGATAATTGCAAAAACTTCTGCATGTAAGGATTGGTTTCTGGTGTGTTTTTCTCTGGTTTACGCGCAACCACATTCACCGTAAAGAAGCCGTTAATCCTGGCATCCAACAACGCTTTATGGCGATTAATAAACTGATAGAGCGCTGGCCGGTGCTTGCCATAGCGAATACTGGCACCAATCAATACTTTATCGCATTGTGTTAACTGTGTTTCCGATACCTTTGATAATTCAACCAAACTGACTTGTTCGCCGTTATGCCGTAATTCCTCAGCAATTACCTCACAAATACGATGGGTGTGACCGTCGACGGTCGAATAGATAATCAGGGTATTGTGCATCAATCTTTCCAAAAGGTAGGAGTAAAAAGAACCAGTAGTGTAAAAATTTCCAGGCGCCCAAATAACATAGCCACCACCAGTACATATTTGGCACCATCGGATACTGTAGCGTAATTTGACGCTACATCACCAAGACCCGGTCCCAAATTGTTCAGGCACGCTGCAGTGGCACTAAATGAGGTAATGGCGTCCATGCCTAACGCCATTAAGATCAGCATAGAGATAATAAATACTAAAGTGTAAGCAGAAAAAAATCCCCACACAGCATCAACGACTCGGTCTGGTAACGAACGGTTGCCCAAACGGATGGCAAACATCGCCTTGGGATGAATTAACCGTTTAAGTTCCCGCGCCCCCTGTAAGAACAGCAATACGGCGCGAATCACCTTGATGCCACCTGCGGTAGAACCACCACAGCCGCCAATAAAGCTGGAAAAAATCAGTAAAATCGGTAAAAACAATGGCCAGGAATGAAAGCTTTCCGTACTAAAGCCGGCGGTCGTCGAAATCGAAACGGCCTGAAATAGTGCGTAATCCAACGTCTGTTCCGGAGAGTCGTAAATTCCGCTATGCAATAATGTGACAAAACAAATGGCACCCAACGCCAATTGAATAACAATTAACGCCTTAAATTCAGCATCCTGAAAATAGATTCGGAAATTAATCCCTCGCCGGGAAAATGCTGCAAAATGCAGACTGAAATTAACCGCAGCAATCAGCAAAAACACCATACAGATGGTATTAATTAACGGACTTTGATAATAGCCAATACTGGCGTCATGCGTAGAGAATCCGCCAATAGCAATGGTCGAGAAGGAATGACAAACAGCATCAAAAATGGGCATACCGGCATACCAGAACGCTAAGGCACAGGCGACGGTCAATAACAGATAGATATACCACAACGTTTTAGCTGTTTCTGCAATCCTTGGGGTCATCTTACTGTCTTTAACCGGCCCAGGTATTTCTGCACGGTATAACTGCATACCTCCGATCCCCAACACCGGTAAAATGGCCACTGCCAGCACGATGATTCCCATGCCGCCCAGCCATTGTAGTTGGTGTCGATAGAATAAAACCGCTTTGGGCAATTCATCAAGGCCAACAATAACTGTGGCTCCTGTAGTTGTCAGCGCCGAAAAAGACTCAAAGATACTATCTGCAATCGATAGATCTGGATGCTGAACCAACAAAAAAGGTAAGGTTCCAATCCCGCCTAAAACAGTCCAAAACAAGACGACGATTAGAAAGCCTTCTCTGGTTCTTAAATCTGCTTTGTATTGGCGATTGGGATACCACAATATGAACCCCAGAACTAAGCTGATTGCAAAGGACTGGAAGAAAGCAGCACCACCGCCATCTTCATAAAATAGCGCCACCAACGCTGGCGGAACCATGGTTATGGAAAATAAGCCCACCAGTAATCCGGTGATACGGGTAATCGTGCGGTAGTGCATGTAGCCCTTTGCCAAGTCGCGTAGTCGGTAACTCAGTTATTGTTACACAGTTTTTACAACGGTTCATTGGAAAAGCTGAGCTGCAGTTGCCCTTGGCTTATTTGCTGTAGCACCGCCTGCAATTCTTCTTGGCTTGATACGGGAATTTCTAACTGCAAAGTGACATGCTGAGTAAACACCCGCTCAGTGATACAGACTTCAAACAACGTTAGATAGTGCTCAACGTCAGCTAGGTGAGGGTACTGACAATCAAGCACTGCCCGAACTCTTTTAATCTTGGTCACCTTTGACAGACGTACTAACGCATTCTTAACACCGGAACTATATGCACGTACCAGTCCGCCAACACCAAGTTTTACGCCACCGAAATAACGAATCACAACCGCGCCGATCTCACCAATACCCGCACCTTGCAAAACATTAAGCATCGGTCGACCAGCACTACCGGAGGGTTCGCCATCATCACTACATCCCATCGCAGCAGCATTTTGCGGCTCATTCCAGATGACCGCCTGACAGTAGTGATTGGCAGCAGGATAAGCCGCTTTTAGCTGTTCAACTTTTTGTTTGAAATCTTCTGGTGACGCACAGGGAAAAAGCACGGTAATAAAACGACTGTGTTTTATTTCTTCCTCAAACGTAACGTCCGCTGCGGGTATGGGATAGCTATTCAACACAATACGCTCTGATGGATATTAACTTGCTTACTTATTTTGCCCGTGTCACTCATTCGACTGCAACAGAGCCCCTCAATATCATCATCTACGACTTAAGGATGATACTCTATCAATGATCGCAAAATGCCATTTAACTGTATAAATAACAATACATTATAAATCTCACTTAGATTACAACCGCGCTTTATCAACCCAAAATCAAACAACCGTTTAAATTGACTGTTGTAATTTGTGATATTTCACCGCACACTGATCAACAAATGGCCACAATCCCAAGATGGCAAACTCGCAGCCCTGTGCATAAGGAATGCAGAATGATCTATCAAAGTAACAGTATCCAGGTTGAACTTCTTGACACCCAAATTGCGAATATTCGCTTTAATTCAGATGGTTCAGTAAACAAGTTTGACCAAGAAACCCTAACATCACTCGATGCCGCATTAAACGCATTAATAGCCACACCTGATGTTCGGGGATTAGTCCTCACCTCAGCAAAAGATAGTTTTATCGTAGGCGCTGATATAACCGAATTTCTGACATTGTTTGCCGAAGCAGATGAAGTGCTTTTATCCTGGCTACAGCTAGCGAATAGTATTTTCAATAAGTTGGAAGATTTGCCATATCCCACAGTGTCTGCTGTTAATGGCTATGCTCTGGGTGGCGGTTGTGAAGCCATTTTATCTACCGATTTCCGTGTTGGCGACAGCACCGCAAAAGTCGGATTACCCGAGACCAAGTTAGGGATCATTCCTGGTTTTGGCGGCACAGTGCGACTGCCTCGACTTATTGGTGCTGACAACGCGCTTGAATGGATTACCACTGGCAAAGATCAACGACCCGATGATGCATTAAAAGTGGGGTTCTTTGATGCCGTTACTACGCCTGAAAATCTACAAGCGGCTGCCTTACAAATGCTTGACGATGCCATTGCCGGAAAATTGGAGTGGCAATTAAAACGTCGACAAAAGCAACAACCGCTTCAGCTAGATAAAATGGAAGCTATGATGTGTTTCAGCACCGCTAAAGGGATGGTGTTCGCTGTTGCAGGTAAGCATTACCCGGCACCAATGGCTGCAGTAAACGTAATTGAGCAAGCAGCTAAAATGCCACGGCAACAGGCGCTACAGGTAGAGCATCACGCATTTGCAAAACTGGCAAAAACGGACGTTGCCAAAGCATTAGTTGGTATATTTCTCAATGATCAGTTAGTAAAGAGCAAAGCCAAAAAGTCGATAAAATCAGCGCATCCAGTCTCATATGCAGCGGTGTTAGGTGCCGGTATCATGGGCGGGGGTATTGCTTATCAGAGTGCCAGCAAAGGCACCCCGATAGTAATGAAAGATATTAATGAAAGCGCACTGGCATTAGGACTATCTGAAGCTGCCAAACTGCTGACAGCACAAGTTGAACGAGGTCGCTCTTCGCCACAAAAAATGGCACAGGTACTAAATGCGATTACGCCTGCATTGGATTATTCCGCCGTTAAACCAGTAGATATTGTGGTAGAGGCTGTAGTTGAAAATCCCAAAGTAAAAAGTATGGTGTTAGCAGAAGTAGAGCAAGTGGTGACTGATAATGCAGTTATCGCGTCCAACACCTCAACAATATCCATCAATTTGCTCGCCAACAGCCTTAAGAAGCCTGAGCGCTTCTGCGGTATGCATTTCTTCAACCCGGTTCACAAAATGCCGCTGGTTGAGATTATTCGTGGTAGGGACACTTCAGATTCTACTATCGCCACGGTAGTTGCCTACGCAAGCAAGATGGGGAAAACCCCTATCGTCGTGAACGACTGTCCTGGCTTTTTCGTCAATCGTGTGCTGTTTCCATACTTCGCTGGATTTAATGGATTGATCGCGGATGGAGCAGACTTTGCGACGATTGATAAAGTCATGGAAAAGCAATTTGGTTGGCCAATGGGGCCGGCGTATTTACTTGATGTTGTTGGGATGGATACTGGCCATCACGCCCAAGCTGTTATGGCACAGGGATTTCCCGAGCGAATGACCCCCAGTGAACACGATGCTTTGCAATTGATGTTCGCGCAAAATCGCCTAGGACAAAAAAATGGCCAAGGCTTCTATCGTTATACCCCAGATAAAAAGGGAAAGCCCAAAAAGGACGTAGATGCCACCACATATGCGTTGTTATCCGCAGCATTTGGCCCACTCAAGGAGTTTACTGCTGACGATATTATTGCCAGGACGATGATCCCCATGATTAACGAAACGGTACGCTGTCTCGAAGAAGGCATTGTAGCCTCTCCGGCTGAAGCAGATATGGGACTGGTATATGGCCTGGGCTTTCCACCGTTTAGAGGTGGTGTATTCCGCTATATAGAAACGATGGGAATTGCCAATTATGTCGCTTGGGCAGATAAATATGCCTATCTCGGAGCTTTGTATCAGGTCACTGACACCATGCGACAACTAGCCGCGGAAAACGGCCACTATTATCAGAACTAATTTAAGGAATCTGCCATGAAAAATGCAGTTATCGTTGATTGTATTCGTACCCCCATGGGACGTTCCAAAGGTGGTGTTTTTCGAAATGTTCGTGCAGAAACCTTATCTGCCGAGCTTATGAAATCTTTGTTGCGTAGAAATCCTCAGTTACTGCCAACAGATATTGAAGATGTTATTTGGGGTTGTGTACAACAAACTTTAGAACAAGGATTTAATATCGGCCGCAATGCCACATTACTGGCAGGACTACCTAAAGAGGTGGGCGCGGTGACGGTTAATCGTCTTTGTGGCTCATCAATGGAAGCAATCCATCAAGCAGCAAAATCTATCATGGTGGGTATGGGCGATACCTTTATCATCGGTGGAGTTGAACATATGGGTCATGTGCCGATGACCCACGGTGTTGATTTTCATCCAGGCCTTTCCATTAACGTTGCCAAGGCTTCGGGAATGATGGGGTTGACGGCCGAGTTACTGGGCAAGCTGCATGGGATTAGTCGCGAAATGCAAGATACCTTTGCCCTAAGATCACATCAGCGGGCTTATGCTGCAACAGTTGAGGGGCGATTTGCCAATGAAATCCAGGTGATTAACGGCCATGATAGCAACGGGGCTTTAATATCTGTTGATTATGACGAAGTTATTCGTCCTGAAACAACACTTGAATCTCTTGCCGCCTTAAAGCCGGTATTTGATCCAGCAAATGGTACAGTAACAGCGGGAACCTCTTCTGCGCTCTCAGACGGTGCAGCAGCAATGCTCGTGATGGAAGAGCAAAAAGCGAAGGATTTAGGCTTACCTATTCGCGCGAGAATTCGCTCAATGGCGACGGCTGGTTGTGATCCCGCCATTATGGGGTATGGCCCAGTTCCTGCGACTAAGAAAGCGCTGGCACGTGCAGGGATGAACATGGCAGATATTGAGTTGGTAGAGCTAAACGAAGCGTTTGCAGCACAATCGCTCCCTTGTGTTAAGGATCTGGGTTTATTGGAACAAATCGATGAGAAGGTAAATCTTAATGGCGGAGCTATCGCTTTAGGTCATCCATTGGGATGTTCCGGTGCCAGAATATCGACCACACTGATTAACTTAATGGAATCTAAAAACGTATCTATTGGCCTGGCGACTATGTGTATAGGACTAGGACAAGGAATTGCCACAATCTTCGAGCGTGTTTAAATTTTCCATCTTCGGTACTCCTCTCCTCTAGCCAGCTTTTAACGCTGGCTTTTTTGTTCCACGTGGAACATATCCAAATATTTGCACTGCCCTTGGTTCTTTGCTGCTGCTTGCAGTAACATATCGAATAGATTTTCCAGCCATACGTTCTCAAGAGGTAAAAAATGAACGAAGATTTTGGTAGTGCTCAACATCAACTTGATGCATTGGGGTTACGGTGTCCTGAGCCTGTCATGATGCTGCGAAAAAAGGTCCGTCATATGGCTGATGGAGAAACATTATTGATCATTGCCGATGACCCGGCGACCACTCGGGATATTCCAAGCTTTTGCCAGTTTATGGATCATACCCTGGTTGCAAGCGATACAACCGTAACCCCCTATCGTTACCTCATTCGAAAGGGTCTATAACAGAGATGTCCATGGAATTACAGGCTATCGCTTTTAAGGATGGGCGAAAAAGGCCCATGTTGGAAATTGACAAGGCTTTCATTTCAACACAGTCAGGTGTGGAACATGATATTTTTGGTAAGCCTGGTCCTCGACAAGTGACTGTACTATCTCGGCAGCAATGGCTTGATACCTGTAATGAGTTAGGGACTTCTATTTCTTGGCTAGCGAGAAGAGCTAATTTACTTATTGACGGTGTCCGTTTTGGTGCTGATTCTGTCGGACAATTCCTTAAAATTGGCAACGTCATTCTTGAGATAACTGGCGAAACCAATCCATGCAAAAATATGGAGCAAGAATACCCTGGACTTGAAGCGGCATTAGTTACCGATTGGAGAGGTGGAGTTACCTGTAGAGTGATTAGAGAAGGTAACGTGACAAAAGGGACTGCAGTTATTATTTCAGACCAGCCAGAATAGCACTTGTAATTTTACTGGTGGATGTTCCACGTGGAACATCCACCAGTAAAACCCTACTTTAGATTAAGAGTAATTAGTTTCCGAATAACAGAAACAATCTACTAGATGATCATTTACCATTCCTACAGCCTGCATAAAAGCATAACAGATAGTCGGACCACAAAAATTAAATCCAAGCTTTTTAAGCGCCTTAGACATCGCTTCTGACACCGGAGTTTGGGCAGGAACGTCAGACAAACTGGTGTGGCAATTAATCAAAGGCTTACCACCGACGAATTCCCATAAAAATCTTGAAAAGTCATTACCCTGCTCGATAAATTTTAAATAGGCCCGAGCATTTTGAATAATTGAATTAACCTTCGCTCGATTACGGATAATTCCGGGATTTTGCAACAATTCCGTGACCTTACTCTCGTCATACAAGGCGACAATTTTGGGGTCAAAATTCGAAAATAGCACTTCGTAGTTAGCTTGTTTACGTAAAATGGTAATCCAGGACAATCCAGCCTGCTGTCCATCCAAGCACAATTTAGCAAACAGTTGTTGGCTATCATAAACCGGCCTGCCCCACACTTCGTCATGATACTGCTGATATAAAGGATCAGCCGAAACCCAGCCACACCGATGCTTTTCCATCTAAAGAATTCCTTTAAAAACTGATACTCGATAAAAAATAACCTACATAAGCCATGGTCTACAAGGTATAATTGGAACCATTTTCTATAGACGGCTGACAGCAGTAGACATGACGACCAAATATGATGTGAAAACATTCCAGGGCTTCATTTTGACCCTGCAGGATTATTGGGCACAGCAAGGCTGTGCAATCGTGCAACCTCTGGATATGGAAGTTGGGGCTGGGACATTTCACCCACAAACATTCCTGCGCTCATTAGGGCCTGAGCCTATGAGCAGCGCTTACGTACAACCCTCTCGCCGACCAACAGATGGCCGTTATGGTGAGAACCCAAACCGCTTACAACACTATTATCAGTTTCAGGTGGTTCTGAAGCCATCTCCGGATAATATCCAGGAACTATATCTAGGCTCATTAAAAGCACTGGGGATAGACCCTACAGTCCATGATATCCGCTTTGTTGAAGATAACTGGGAATCACCAACACTGGGTGCTTGGGGTCTGGGCTGGGAAGTCTGGTTGAATGGTATGGAAGTAACCCAATTCACTTACTTCCAACAAGTTGGTGGACTGGAGTGTAGCCCGGTAACGGGAGAAATAACTTACGGTCTGGAGCGTTTAGCTATGTATATCCAGGGCGTAAATAGTGTCTACGATTTGGTCTGGACCGATGGTCCGCTAGGTAAAATCACCTATGGCGATGTATTCCATCAAAATGAAGTTGAACAGTCAGCTTACAACTTCGAATACGCCGACGTAGATTTCCTTTTTGGTATGTTCAATCAATGCGAAAAGAGCTGTCAAAATCTATTAGCTTTAGAAAAGCCTTTACCATTGCCCGCCTACGAACAAGTCATGAAAGCATCACACGCATTCAACCTGCTAGATGCACGCCATGCGATATCAGTTACTGAACGGCAGCGCTACATCCTGCGCGTACGAACCATGGCGAAAGCGGTAGCTGAAGCTTATTACCAGGCCCGGGAGGCTCTGGGTTTCCCAATGTGTAAGTGAGGTTAGACGTTAATGAATTTTGAAAACTTACTCATCGAAATCGGTACGGAAGAGCTCCCACCCAAAGCCTTGCGCAGTCTGGCGGAATCTTTCCTTGGCAATTTCACAGACGAATTAAATAAAGCAGAAATACCTTTTTCTAAGGCATGCTGGTATGCCGCGCCCAGAAGATTAGCGCTTTATATTGAGCAGCTAGCACTGGCGCAAGAAGATAAAGTTATTGAAAAGCGTGGACCCTCTGTTGCCGCTGCGTTTGACACTGAGGGTAACCCAACCAAAGCGGCACAGGGCTGGGCGCGTGGCAATGGCATTACCGTTGCTCAGGCAGAACGACTAGCCACCGACAAAGGCGAATGGTTGGTCTATCACGCCAAAGTTAATGGTGTCAGTACCGAACAGTTGATTCCAACAATGGCCCAACAAGCGCTGGATAAACTCCCTATTCCTAAACCTATGCGCTGGGGCAATAACAAGACCCAGTTTATTCGTCCGGTTCACACCGTCACTATGTTACTGGCCGATAAGGTGGTTCCAGGCACTGTACTGGGTATCAATTCTGCACGCACCATTCGCGGCCATCGTTTCATGGGCGAAGCCAGCTTTGAATTAGATCATGCCGACAACTATCTCAGCACCTTATATGAACGTGGCAAAGTGATAGCGGACTACGATAAGCGCAAAGCCATCATAAAAGCAGATGCCGAAGCCGCTGCAATAAAAATCGGTGGTAAAGCGGATATCAGCGACAGTCTCCTGGAAGAAGTGACCTCTTTAGTGGAATGGCCTGTCGTACTGACGGCAGCTTTCGAAGAAAAATTCCTGGCAGTCCCAGCGGAAGCACTGGTTTATACCATGAAGGGCGACCAGAAGTACTTCCCGGTTTTTGATGCTGCAGGCAAACTGATGCCACACTTCATTTTTGTCGCCAACATTGAATCAAAAGATCCATCACAAATCATTGCGGGTAATGAAAAGGTCGTGCGACCACGTCTTGCAGATGCAGAGTTCTTCTTCAATACCGACAAGAAGCACACCCTCGCCTCTCGAATTGACAGCCTAGACACTGTGGTATTCCAGAAACAATTAGGCACTCTTAAAGACCGCGTTAAGCGCATCTCAGAAGTGGCAGGTAGTATCGCAGCGAGCATCAATGCAAATGTTATTGATGCGAAAAGAGCAGGCTTGTTATCTAAGACTGACCTCATGACCAACATGGTGATGGAGTTTACCGATACTCAAGGCACCATGGGTATGCACTATGCGCGTCTGGATGGTGAAACTGAAGCAGTAGCACTGGCATTGGATGAACAATACAAACCCCGTTTCTCCGGCGATTCCGTGCCAACAACTCCCGTAAGTTGTGCTGTTGCACTGGCGGAAAAGTTGGACACCCTGACAGGGATTTTTGGCATCGGACAAGCGCCAAAGGGTGCAGCAGATCCATTTGCACTGCGCCGCGCCGCCATTGGAGTTTTGCGTATTATTGTTGAAAACAAACTGCCACTGGACTTAGTCGATATAATTGCTGGCGCGGTCAAAGCTCATGGCGGCAACTTAACTAACGGCAATACTGCTGCTGAAGTGCTTGAGTTCCTGATGGGACGTTTCCGCGCTTGGTACCAGGACAAAGGTATCAGTACTGATGTAATCCTATCGGTGTTAGCTCGTTACCCAACAAAACCAGCTGATTTTGATGACCGTATTCTAGCCGTTGCCCACTTCCGAGAAATGGAGCAGGCCGCAGCACTCGCAGCAGCCAACAAGCGTGTATCAAACATCTTGTCCAAGGTTGAAGGTGAGTTGCCAAATACGATAGCTAAAGAGCTATTGACAGAGCCGGCAGAAGTGACGCTGGCAACAGCATTAAACGATCTGATACCAGAATTAACACCATTATTTGACTCAGGAAACTATCAACAGGCACTCACCAAGTTGGCTGAGTTGCGCGAGGACGTTGATCAATTTTTTGATCAGGTTATGGTCATGGCTGATGACGCGGCACTACGTGATAACCGTTTGGCTCTGCTAAATCAATTACGTGACCAGTTCCTGCGAGTAGCAGACATTTCACTATTGCAATAACACTGTGTGACTGGTTGAAATAAAGGCGCCAACGGGCGCCTTTATTTTATCTCTTTGATTTTATTGTGATAAAAAAGAAACTGTTGCGGTGATAAAGCTATTTCACTCAATAGATTATCCAGTAACGGTTCTGCCAAACGTCCTTCTTCGTACAACATCGAACACTCACTGATCACATTTGCCTGCCAAACAACTCGAGACAAACCAGCGGCAGGAGCTAACGAACTTGCTAATGGAGATAATGTCTCAGCAAACGTTGCGGGAAGTTGCCAACAACTGACTAATAAACTGCTTAACTCCAATGATCTGGCGGTCATGACCTGACGAAATAGCCAGGATTTAGGCTGTTCAGATGGATCTGTCTGATTAAAAACGTCGAGCAACAACTTGAATATGGCAATCTTGCCGACATCATGTAGTAAGCCCACCATAAAAGCTGTGTCGGAGTGTTGCTTATCAAGTTCACCAGCCAGAAAAGCGACTTGCAGTGAATGCCGCCATAACTGAGCACCAAAACGTCGGAAATAGATAGGTTTAATCGCTATCATCTCCTTCATCATACAAGTTGTGACAATACGTCGTAGCCGCTCACTCCCCAGTACGACCAGCGCCTGAGGCAAATTGGTAATACTACGTTCGGAGCGTCGGAATACAGGTGCATTACACGCTTGAATGACGTCAGCACTTAACACTGGATCTTGTTGGATGATCTTAACAATATCCTGGCTACAAAATTCTGGATCACTAAGCTTACGATCCAGTTCCATAATTCTGCCTGGGAGTTTTAAGACGTTAGCTGCAACCTGCTGTGGGGACATTAACGCCTGTTCCACCGCAGCCAATACTCGCCGCTCTAAAGCATTTGCCACTCCACCACTATCTTTGCCGACAGAAAATAACAAGCTATAAAACAGCGCTGTAGCATCGACAGATGCCTCCAGACGCTCGTCTGCACTCACCATAGCGACATGCTGACTAACCTTGTGCAGCTCTTGCGCAATAGGCGTTGGTGCCCCCGAAAAACTTTGTGGTCGCTCAATGTTGATATCGTCTCTGATATTAAACAGCTTTTTAAATATCCCCAACACTGCTATCTCACCACCTTCGTTGATATTTGCTGATTATAGCGTCCGCCACAATCGCATCCCAATACTATACGATCAAGATTTGAGCTAAGTGGTATTTAATAGGCATAAAAAAGGAAGACCGAAGTCTTCCCTTTCTACCGATTATTAAATCGCTATACGTCCAAGTTAGATACGTGCAACGCATTGGACTCAATGAACTCACGACGAGGCTCAACCGCATCCCCCATCAGTGTGTTAAACAGTTGATCCGCAGCTAATGCATCCTCAATAGTCACCTGCAGCATCCGACGAGTCTCAGGGTCCATCGTGGTTTCCCACAGCTGTTCTGGATTCATTTCCCCCAACCCTTTATAGCGTTGAATATAAATGCCCCGTTTAGACTCTGCCACCAGCCATTCAAGCGCTTCAGCAAAGGTACTAACATCTTTCTTACGCTCACCACGCTGTACATAACCCGAGGTTTCAATCAAACCGTCGAGCTGCTCACCCAGATCAGCAATACGCTTGTAATCAGCGCCATGGAAAAAGTCAAAACTAAACAGGTAGTGACTATCGATACCATGCTTGCGAACTGTTAATTGCGGCAGATAGACCTTACGTTCAGGCTCTAATATGGGCTCAAGCTTATAAAGCACACCATGTGTTTCGCGATTTTGCAGATCTTCCAGTAAGGCCTTACACCAAGCAACCATCTGTGTCTCATCAGCAAGCATGTCCGCAGTGACTCGAGGATGATAGATCATGCGATCTGTCACATTTGCCGGAAAACGTTTTTCCAGTTTTTCAATGGTATGCTCGACTTCGCGATATTGCAGAACCAGGCGCTCTAATGCTGCCCCAGACATCGCTGGCGCATCTTTAGATGGATAGATACAACCACCGTCCAGCGCTTGCGAAGTCAGATACTCAGTTAACGCAGATTCATCCTTAAGATACTGTTCTTGCTTACCTTTCTTAACCTTAAACAGTGGTGGTTGGGCGATATACACATAACCACGTTCCAGCAACTCAGGCATCTGCCGGAAAAAGAATGTCAGCAACAGCGTACGGATATGTGAGCCATCCACGTCAGCATCGGTCATGATGATAATGTAGTGGTAACGAGTCTTATCCGGGTTATATTCATCACGACCAATACCACATCCAAGGGCGGTGATCAGTGAGGCCACTTCTTGAGAAGATAACATCTTGTCAAAACGCGCTTTTTCTACGTTGAGGATCTTACCTTTCAACGGCAAAATAGCCTGATTTTTACGATTTCGGCCCTGTTTGGCACTGCCACCAGCCGAGTCCCCTTCCACAATGTAGATTTCTGACAAACCAGGGTCTTTTTCCTGACAATCCGCCAATTTACCAGGCAAGCCTCCCAGGTCCAGCACGCCCTTACGGCGGGTCATTTCACGAGCTTTACGAGCGGCTTCACGGGCACGGGCAGCATCAATAATCTTACTGACAACCAAACGTGCTTCGTTAGGATTTTCCAGCAGGTAATCGTTGAGCTTTTCAGCCATGGTCTGCTCTACCGCTGTCTTAACCTCACTAGACACCAGTTTATCTTTGGTCTGGGAGCTGAATTTAGGATCTGGTACTTTAACCGAGATAACCGCGGTCAGACCTTCGCGCGCATCGTCACCGGTAGCATTGGTTTTATTTTTCTTATTGTAACCTTCGGCTTCCATATAGTTATTAAGGTTACGGGTTAACGCGGCACGGAAGCCCGCTAAGTGTGTACCCCCATCCCGTTGTGGAATGTTATTGGTAAAACACAGAATATTTTCCTGAAAACCGTCATTCCATTGCATCGCAACTTCAACCGTGATGCCGTCATCTCGTTCTTGAGAAAAATGGAAAATATCTTTGTTAACCGGGGTCTTATTGCGGTTCAGGTATTCAACAAAGGCGCGAATCCCCCCTTCGTAATGGAAGAAGTCGTCTTTATGGTCGCGTTCGTCAATTAGGCGGATGCCAACACCTGAGTTAAGAAATGATAATTCCCGTACACGCTTTGCCAGAATTTCGTAATGAAACTCAACGTCGGTAAAGGTCAGTTTACTTGGCCAGAAACGAATTTCAGTGCCAGTGTGCTCAGAGGTACCAATCTCTTTAATCGGATCAACTGGGTTTCCGTGGCTGTAGTACTGTTCGTAAGTTTTGCCATCACGGCGAATTGTCAGCTTTAATTTTTCTGACAGTGCGTTAACGACAGAAACCCCAACGCCGTGCAAACCGCCTGACACTTTGTAAGAGTTATCATCAAATTTACCGCCGGCGTGCAGCACAGTCATAATCACCTGTGCGGCAGAAACCCCTTCTTCTGGGTGGATAGCCACGGGAATACCACGACCATCATCTTTGACTGATACCGAACCATCCATGTGAATGGTAATCACGATGTCCTTACAGTAACCCGCCAGAGCCTCGTCGATGGAGTTATCAACCACTTCGAATACCATATGATGCAAACCCGTGCCATCATCGGTATCACCAATATACATTCCGGGTCTTTTACGAACCGCATCAAGGCCTTTCAGAACCTTGATACTCGAAGAATCATAACTATTCTCTGACATACTAATCTCTCATCGGTTATTCAATGACCGTCACACTCCCCTGTTCTACCCGGAAAATCCGTTCCGGTGGAGTGCTTAATGAATCAGCTATTGCTGCTGGATCGATGGCGGTAACAAATACCTGCGCACCAGTCTCAGCCAATTGCTGTAGCAATAACTTTCTATGTTTGGCATCCAGTTCTGACGGCAAATCGTCGACCAGATAGATACTATCTTTATCCAGCTGTTGTTTAAGCAACTTTCCCTGTGCAATCCGCAACGCACACACCAATAACTTAAGCTGACCACGGGATAATGCGTCCTGCGCTGGCAAATTAGCCACCCTTAAGCGCAAATCCGCTTTATGGGGTCCGCTCACCGTAAATCCCATCGCCACATCGCGGCTGTATTGAGCTTCTAACAGCTCGACCAATGTGGTTTTACTGTCCCAGCCACGCGTGAATGAAACCCTGATGTCTGCCTGTGGTAAAAACTCTCCGATTATACCCTTTAACAGGTTATTTAACGAGTCCACATAATGGTTTCGTATGTCGGTAACCGCTTCTGAATAACGCACAAATTCACGGTCCCAATAGGCAATCTGCTGATAGCTGGCACCATCCCGCAATAACTGGTTTCGTTGTTTCAAAACTCGCCGGACATTCATCCATTGAGGATAAAAATTAGGGTCAGCATGAAAGGCTCCCCAATCGATAAACTGCCGACGCGCCTTGGGACCTTCAAACAGCAAGGAAAAGCTTTCTGGGGTGATGAGTTGTATTGGTAACGTCTCAGCAAGTACGGATAAACGTCTTATTTTCTCGCCATCAATACGTACTTCTGTGTCACCATTCCGATAGCGGCGAACCCCAACCTTATGTTCGGCATCTGCTGATCGTAGTCGCGCAAACAGGGTTAACTGTTCTTGCTCATTGCCTATTACACGCTGCGCTAAATGACTTCTAAAGGAGCGGCCCATCCCAAGGAAATAAATTGCCTCTAAAATACTGGTCTTGCCGCTACCATTTTGCCCATAAATAAGATTCAGCCCATTGCCTGGTTGCAATTGGGCTGAAACAAGATTGCGAAAGTGTTGAATATTGAAAAGGCTAAGGCTCATTCAACGCCCGGCTTAGAGCCGCATTGGCATTACAACATACATTGAGTCTTCTTCCTGATGGTTTTCAATCAGCGCACTGGAATTTCCGTCACTGAGGGTAATACGCACATCGTCAGATTTAAGACTGTTAAGGACGTCCAGCAGGTAAGAAACGTTAAAGCCGATTTCAAGAGACTCTCCTGAATATTCAACATCGATAATTTCTTCTGCTTCTTCTTGCTCGGGGTTATTAGCGGTGATTTTCAGTAAGGCATTCTCCAACTGAACCCGCACCCCACGGAACTTCTCATTAGACAGAATGGACGCACGCAGTAACGCCTGACGCAAAGCATTACGACTCGCCAATACAATCTTGTCGCCCCCCTTAGGTAATACGCGACGATAATCAGGGAAACGACCATCCACCAACTTACTGGTGAGTACTGCAGCAGCAGTTGTGGCACGAATAGCGTTATCCCCGATAGCTATCTCGATATCTTGATCCTCTGCATCAAGTAGCCGCGCTAATTCCATCACCCCTTTACGAGGTACAATTACCTGATTTTCAGGCAAAGAGGCCTCAAGCATACGGTGACTCAACGCCAATCGATGGCCGTCAGTCGCAACCGCTCGTAAAACATTACCTTCGGTCTCAAATAACAGTCCGTTTAAATAGTAACGAACATCCTGGTTAGCCATCGAAAACTGTGTGGCTTCAATAATAGACTTCAGTGTGCCTTGCTTGATTGTGAACGATATATTGGGCTGAAAGCTTTCAACATTGGGGTATTCTTCAGCGGGCAAAGTTGCCAGAGAAAAACGACTACGGCCACAACGAAGTAACCATTTGTTTTCCTGCTGTTCAATTTTAACTTCCGTCTGTTCCGGCAAAGACTTCACAATATCCAGCAACTTTTTCGCTGGCACAGTAGTGCGCCCTTCCTGAACGTCGCCGCTAAGCACTGCACTGCCAACGAGTTCAACTTCTAAATCAGTGCCGGTAAACTTTAGTGAGTGATTACTTACTTCCACAAGGAGGTTTGCCAGAATAGGCAAATTATGCCTTCTTTCAACCGCACCACTGACCAGTTGTAACGGCTTTAATAGGTCATCCCTATCAATAGAAAATTTCATTATTCTGTTCCCTGATTAAGAAGATAAGGTTCGAATCAAGTTGGCGTAATCTTCTTTAATGTCGTGACTCTCTTCTCGAAGCTGAGCGATTTTACGACAAGCATGCAGTACAGTCGTATGATCACGGCCACCAAAAGCATCACCAATTTCTGGCAAACTCTGGTTGGTCAACTCTTTAGAGAGCGCCATCGCCATTTGTCTTGGACGGGCAACACTACGAGAACGTCGCTTGGACAACATGTCCGCCATCTTGATCTTGTAGTATTCAGCTACTGTTTTCTGAATATTGTCTATAGTGACTAATTTTTCCTGCAGAGCCAATAGGTCACGTAATGCTTCGCGCACAAAATCGATAGTTATCGGACGCCCGGTAAAGTTCGCATTCGCAATAACTCGGTTCAGTGCCCCTTCCAGTTCACGCACGTTTGAACGTAGACGTTTGGCAATAAAAAATGCCACTTCGTCTGGTAAGCTAATGCCATTTTCCAGCGCCTTACGCATCAAAATAGCAACCCGAGTTTCCAACTCTGGCGGTTCAATCGCTACCGTTAATCCCCATCCAAAACGCGACTTAAGGCGATCTTCAACCCCATCGATCTCTTTAGGGTAACGATCAGAGGTCAAAATGATCTGGTGATTACCTTCCAATAACGCGTTAAAGGTATGGAAAAACTCTTCTTGCGATCGGTCTTTATTGGCAAAAAACTGAATATCGTCAATGAATAACGCATCAACACTACGATAATAACGTTTAAAGTCTTCAATCGCGTTATTCTGCAGCGCCTTCACCATATCTTGCACAAACCGCTCGGAGTGCATGTACACAACCTTGGCGTTGGGATTATTTTTTAAAATCCCATTGCCGACTGCATGCAAAAGGTGAGTTTTACCTAAACCAGTGCCTCCATAAAGAAACAGGGGGTTATAGGCACCACCAGGATTTTCAGAAACTTGCTGTGCCGCAGCTTTACCCAGTTGGTTGGATTTACCTTCAACGAAATTATCAAATTGATAGGTTGGATTAATATTACTGCGGTAGGGATGATTACTTACAGGTTCATCATCATCATTATTAAATGCAGCGGCAACACTGGGTTTAGTCAGTGGCCTGGCATTACTTTTACCATTTACTCCACTGTTCACCGTGGGTACTTCCGCTTTGACTACGGGTCGACTACCAATGTCAAAACGCAATTTAGGTGCTTCGCTGCCTAATTGTTCACCGAAAAACTGATTGATGATATTGAGGTATTTATCGCGAACCCAGTCCAAGACAAAGCGATTAGGCGCGTATAACACCAACGTCTCACCATCCATTTCAGCCTGCAATGGTCGGATCCACATACTGAACTGTTGAGCTGAAAGCTCATCCTGCAATCTGCCGATACATTGCTGCCATAGTGAAACAGTCACAAACTTATCCCCAAACCAGCTCCCCGAGGGAGGTTATTCTATAGTGAGATCTGGATAATCGCTATGATGAACGCACAATTATCCCCAAAGCGATCGCGATCTTTGTATTCATCTGATCCTGAGAGATCCTACAGGATCTTGTGGGTGATAATCCATGATATTTGCTACTTTATTAAGGGATCTGAGTTGATCTATAATCGCGCTCCGGCGATCAGTTGATTGTCTCTTTTGCTACTACATGTAGTAGTAAATGCACACAGTTATCCACATATTGTAGTTAACCACATCAACTGCTCACCAAACGGACGTATGTATTCACCACCCAGGACATTATGCTTATTGACGCCTTGAGTAATTGTGATTACAATTCGGCCTCTTTTTTATACCCTCGCCGCATTTGTATGCCGGTTGAGGAAAATTAACCAACAAAGACGGATTGCCATCATGAGTAAACGTACTTTTCAACCTAGCAACCTGAAGCGCAAGCGTACTCACGGCTTCCGCGCACGTATGGCTACAGCAAACGGCCGCAAGGTACTGGCTCGTCGCCGTGCTAAAGGTCGCGCTCGCCTGTCTGCTTAATTACGCGCGAGTAGACAATTAGGTGACTAGTTACACCTTTCCGCGGGAGTTACGCTTGTTAACTCCCGCAGAATTCAATTATGTATTTACCGACCCGCAAAAAGCCTCCTCTGCTGAAATAACCCTGTTGGCGATGCCGAATACTCTGGAACACCCCAGATTAGGCTTGACTGTTGCCAAGCGTCATGTAAAAAGGGCTAACCAGCGCAATCGTGTTAAACGTATTGTTCGCGAAAGTTTCAGACTTAATCAGTATAATTTGCCACCGGTGGACATTGTGGTATTGGTCCGTGGTGGTGTTTTAGAGTTGGATAACGAGCAACTCAGAAAATTGGTGGAAAAGTTATGGCGCAAGCTCAGTCGCCGTTTCAATGGTTGATCATTAAAGCTATCCGGGGCTATCAGATATTTATCAGCCCTATGCTAGGACAACGCTGCCGATTTAACCCTTCCTGCTCCCATTACGCGATAGAAGCTGTGCAAGTGCACGGAACTGTCAAAGGGAGTTGGTTTGCGATAAAACGCATATTAAAATGTCACCCTTTGCATCCGGGCGGCAACGACCCCGTACCTCCTAAAAAGAACAGGTGTAATAAATAGGCTATGGAATCTCAACGCAATATTCTGCTTATCGCGCTGTTAGCTGTCAGTTTTATGATCTGGCAACAATGGCAGACAGATAAAGCGCCAAAACCAGCCGTTACTGAAACAGCAGTGACATCCTCAACTCAGGACACCCTTCAAAACGACGTGCCCAATGCCGATGGTAAGGCTGGAGTACCGGAAGAACACACGGTTGTTGCCTCTAAAGATTTAGTGCGAGTTAAAACCGATCAGTTAGATGTACTGATTAATCCAGTGGGTGGTGACATTGTTCATGCCGCATTGGTTGCACATAAACTGGAACAAGGGAAAGATGATCCTTTTGTGTTATTGGAACAACAGCCTGGATTTACCTACATAGCACAGAGCGGTCTGATCGGTAGTGGTGGCGTTGATAGCAGCGCTGGACGCCCAACTTATGCCGTTACCGGCACCGAATTCCAGATGAAAGATGGTGAAAACACGCTGAAGGTGCCGATGACTTACACCGCGGCAAACGGCGTGAAATACACCAAAATATTTACCTTCCATAAAGGCAAGTTTGATATTCGGGTAGATTATCAAATTGATAACACCACTGCGGCGCCATTGCAGGTGCAGATGTATGGTCAGATTAAGCAGACCATCAAGCCCTCTGATAGTCATATGATGATGCCAACATATCGTGGTGCTGCATACTCAACAGCAGACACTCGTTATGAAAAGTATAAATTTGACGAAATTAAAGAAAAAGATCTGCATAAAGAAACTCAGGGTGGCTGGGTAGCCATGCTGCAACACTACTTTGTTTCCGCTTGGGTACCACCAGCAGATCAAAGTAATCTTATCTATTCCAGCATCAGCAACGGCACTATGGCTAACATTGGTTTCCGTGGCCAAGCTGATACTGTAGCACCAGGAGCAACGGCAACGATTGGCGCGGATTTCTATGTTGGTCCAAAAGATCAAGCCGCGCTATCAGAAGTGTCAGACACCTTAAACCTGGTTGTAGACTATGGAGTGTTATGGTGGTTGGCCGTTCCAATTTACAAACTGATGATGTTCTTCCATTCGTTTGTGGGTAACTGGGGTCTGGCAATTATTCTGATCACCTTTACTGTACGCGGCATTTTGTTCCCGCTTACTCGTGCGCAATACACCTCTATGGCTAAGATGCGTAATCTGCAGCCTAAAATCCAAGAGCTAAAAGACCGTTTTGGTGATGATCGCCAAAAGATGGGTCAAGCCATGATGGAGATGTATAAAAAGGAGAAGGTCAACCCTATGGGTGGCTGTCTGCCAATTATGCTGCAGATGCCTATTTTCCTGGCTTTGTATTGGGTTCTGCTGGAAAGTGTGGAACTCCGTCACGCACCATTTATGCTGTGGATCCATGACTTGTCAGTACAAGACCCATACTACGTGCTGCCAATTCTTAATGGTTTGTCGATGTTTATCATGCAGAAACTGCAGCCAATGTCGCCAACTATGGATCCGATGCAGGCCAAGATGATGCAGTATATGCCTGTAGTATTTACCGTATTCTTCCTGTGGTTCCCATCTGGTTTGGTGCTTTACTGGTTGATGGGTAACATTGTGGCTATTATCCAACAGAAGATCATCTACGCCGGATTGGAGAAAAAAGGATTAAAATAACCTTTTAATCCCTTCACCAAAAGGCGGCTATTAGCCGCCTTTTGATTATGACGCTTTTGATAAAAAGGAAAACAGTGTGGCAGCAGATACCATTGTGGCGCAAGCTACCGCTCCCGGTAAAGGTGGCGTAGGCATTGTCAGAGTATCCGGAGATAAGGCGGCAGATGTCGCCTTAAAAGTGCTTGGTCATCTGCCAAAAGTTCGCTATGCGGATTACTGTCCGTTTAAAGATAATCAGGGACAAACACTGGATCAGGGAATAGCACTATTCTTTAAAGGCCCCCACTCTTTTACCGGTGAAGATGTACTGGAATTGCAGGGTCACGGCGGGCAAATCGTCATGGATATGCTGATAAAAAGCATCTTGACTGTAGCCGACGTACGTATGGCAAGACCAGGCGAATTCAGTGAGCAGGCCTTCCTCAACGACAAACTAGACCTAGCTCAGGCTGAGGCGATTGCTGACTTAATTGAAGCTACCAGCGAACAGGCAGCCAAAAGCGCAATGGCGTCATTACAGGGTGAGTTCTCCAAAGAAGTCCATCAATTGGTAGAACAAGTCACAAATCTGCGCTTGTACGTTGAAGCCGCAATCGACTTTCCTGACGAAGAGGTAGATTTCCTGTCAGACGGCAAAATTGCCAATGCCCTTTACCGCATCATAGATAAGCTGGCGCAAGTTCAACACAGTGCTCAGCAAGGTGCGCTCATCCGTGAAGGGATGAAAGTAGTCATTGCCGGGCGCCCTAATGCTGGCAAATCCAGCTTACTTAATGCGCTGGCAGGAAAAGAATCGGCGATTGTTACCGAAATAGCCGGTACCACTCGCGATGTACTACGCGAACACATTCATCTTGATGGTATGCCGTTACATGTGATTGATACCGCGGGACTCAGAGACACCGATGATACTGTTGAAAAAATAGGTATCGAGCGTGCCTGGGCAGAAATCGATACCGCAGACAGAGTGTTATTCATGGTTGATGGCACCGATACCGACGCGGTAGATCCCAAAGAAATATGGCCTGACTTTATCGACCGATTACCCGCAAAACTCGGTATTACCGTTGTCCGCAATAAGGCGGATTTAACGGGAGAGTCTCTCGCACCAACTGAAGAGCAAGGTTATAGCGTCTACCGGATTTCTGCTAAAACTGGTCTGGGAATGGCAGAATTAACACAACACCTGAAGCAATTGATGGGTTATCAAAGTAACCTCGAGGGCAGCTTCATTGCCCGTCGCCGTCACCTTGAGGCACTGGATAAAGCAAGCCAGCATTTACAGCAGGGTAAAGAACAACTGGAAATATTTCAGGCTGGAGAACTACTCGCGGAAGAGTTGCGTATGACGCAACAAGCATTATCCGAGATCACCGGCGAATTTACCTCTGATGATCTGCTCGGAAAAATATTCAGCTCATTTTGTATTGGTAAGTAAGTGTTTACTTACCAAAAATATTAAAGTTTAAATACAATATATTAGATATATTAAATTAAAATTTACTGACTCATATGAACGGATGAACAAACCAGCAGTTTCGTCTCATCAATTTGCGCTGGCTGTCAGCATTTACACATCCCCATTCAAGAGAACCAGTGCCGCGTTCTATTAGCAAATGCGACTAACGATAGCATCACTGGCACTTCAACCAAAACGCCAACGACGGTTGCCAGTGCGGCACCAGAATGCAGACCAAACAAGGAAATCGCTACCGCTACCGCCAATTCGAAAAAATTGGAAGTGCCAATCATACAGGCAGGCGCAGCCACATTATGAGGTAAGCGCAGTTGTTTTGCGGCTAAATAAGCAATCGCAAAAATGCCATAACTTTGGATGAGTAATGGTATGGCAATCATCAAAATTACCAAGGGCTGCGCAATAATCGTTTGAGCTTGAAAACCAAACAGCAACACTACTGTCGCCAGCAATCCCACTACAGACCAAGGTTTAAGCTTAGCCACAAAATGCGCTAACGCATCAGCGTCTGCATTGCGCTGTAATCGATAACGAGCAACAATTCCCGCCAAGAGAGGCAACACCACATAGAGTACAACCGATAGCAGCAATGTCTGCCAGGGCACTTGGATCTCGCTGATCCCCAGCAAAAATGCGGCAATTGGTGCGAAAGCAAACACCATAATAATGTCATTTACTGATACTTGAACCAGTGTGTAGTTAGGATCGCCTTTGGTTAACTGGCTCCACACAAACACCATCGCAGTGCAAGGTGCTACGCCCAATAGGATCATCCCACCAATATATTCGGTAGCCGATTGTGGTGAGACCCAAGACGCAAATACACCTTTAAAAAATAACCATCCGAGTAATGCCATAGTAAAGGGTTTGATCAACCAGTTAATCACCAGGGTTAGCAGTAACCCTTTGGGCTTCTTACCAACATCTTTAACTGCCGAAAAATCAATCTGGACCATCATCGGATAAATCATCAACCAGATAAGCACCGCAATGACCAGATTTACATGTGCATATTCAAAAGCAGCAATGCCGCTGAATAAATCTGGGAACAGATTACCTATGCCTACCCCTGCCACAATAGCCAACGCTACCCAAACCGACAGATATCTTTCAAAAAATCCCATAAGAAAACTCGCTCATAGCGATCATCAATCCCCACCATTATCAGCATTATACTGACACTATTGCAGCCCAAATACGCGAACATACGCATTTTTTAAATCGTATCCGAAGAAAAAACGACGACAATCAAACCCGGACTTTCAGCCGTGTATCATCATGGATTACCATGCCGCTATATTTTTCGGAGACGTTAACAAGGACAAGAAATGGCAAGCATTGAAATTCTGGTAGGTACCACACTTGGCGGTGCAGAGTATGTTGCTGATGAATTAGCGGCGGAACTGCAACAACAGGGCCACACAACCACAATTCATTTAGCTGCAGATCTCGCTCAATTAGATCCTGACAAACTCTGGCTAATCGTGTCTTCAACCCATGGAGCAGGCGATCTGCCGGATAACCTGCAACCGCTCTATCAACAATTGATTGATGAAGAGAGTCACTTTAGCCAGCTAGAGTATGTGCTATGTGCCATTGGAGACTCCAGCTATGACACCTTTTGTGAAGGTCCGCAGAAATTAGCTGATTTACTCGAACAAAAAGGCGCGACCGCTTTTGTGGATAAGATCCAGATTGATGTACAAAGAGATCCAGTACCGGAAGATGCCGCTGTGGCATGGCTACGGAGCTGGATTGGTGATCTGTAAGCATGATTTCATACCTTTATATACACAAATAAGAACAAATTTATCCACATATATAAATTTAAAATGATAAATATGTGGATAAATTGTCATATAGATCTGATCAATCATTGTATTAATGATCGTCCTGCTTCCCTATAGATCCATGATGTGGATAACTAGGCGATCTATCCCCAGTCTTTACGCAACATGATCGTTAATAGATCACAGGATAATTTAAGTGTATTTTTTTGATTTTAAAGAAAAATAACCGTTATCCACTGCGATCGTCGATCCTAATAGTAAAAACAATAAACAGATCTATATAAAGATCTTAAGATCTAATAGTGCGATCGGTTTACGATCTAACAATCTAAAGAGATCATTCACCTGATCCTTTTGAAATGCTAAAATACGCGGCTCATTGCTCTTGATTAACTAGGTGTCTAAGAAGGTTTAACAATGCGTTTTCATGAACGGTTTGATGTAGTTGTTGTAGGTGGCGGTCATGCCGGAACCGAAGCAGCATTAGCGGCAGCCAGAATGGGGTGTAAGACTCTATTGCTGACCCATAACCTCGACACTTTGGGACAGATGTCCTGTAATCCAGCGATCGGCGGCATCGGAAAAGGCCATTTAGTTAAAGAGATTGATGCCTTAGGTGGCGCTATGGCGACCGCTACCGATCATGCGGGTATCCAGTTTCGGATCCTCAACTCCAGTAAAGGACCAGCCGTCAGAGCGACAAGAGCACAAGCAGACAGAGCACTATATCGTCAAGCAGTTCAACGCATTTTACAAAATCAACCCAATTTACGTTTATTCCAGCAAGCCGTAGATGATTTAGTGGTTGAAAACGGCCGAGTTACCGGTGTAGTGACTCAGATGGGCTTGGCCTTTGAAGCCGCAGCCGTTGTGCTAACTACCGGAACTTTTCTTGCCGGGAAAATCCATATTGGTCTGCAAAATTACAGTGGCGGTCGTGCCGGTGATCAACCTGCTATTGCGTTGGCACAACGCTTACGAGAACTGCAACTGCCTGTCGGACGGTTAAAAACCGGTACGCCACCGCGTATTGATGCTCGTACCGTCGATTTTTCACAAATGACTGAACAAAAAGGTGATTCGCCACTCCCTGTGATGTCGTTTATCGGTAATGTGGCACATCATCCGCAACAAGTTTCCTGCTACATCACGCATACCAACGAACGTACACACAAGATTATCCGTGGTGGTTTAGATCGCAGTCCCATGTATTCTGGGGTGATTGAAGGGATCGGTCCACGTTACTGTCCATCAATCGAAGATAAAATTCATCGGTTTGCCGATAAAAACTCACACCAGGTATTCATGGAGCCAGAAGGGCTGAACACTCATGAGCTCTATCCAAATGGAATATCTACCAGTTTGCCGTTTGACGTTCAGATCAATTTGGTCCGTTCTATCAAGGGCATGGAACATGCGGAGATCTTGCGTCCTGGTTATGCCATTGAATATGACTATTTCGATCCACGAAATCTGAAAAACTCGCTGGAAACCAAGGCGATTGATGGCTTGTTTTTCGCGGGTCAGATCAATGGTACTACCGGCTATGAAGAAGCTGCCGCTCAAGGCTTGCTGGCTGGCACTAACGCCGCATTACAAGTGCAAGGCAAAGACAGTTGGTGCCCAAGACGCGATCAGGCGTATATCGGTGTATTGGTTGACGATTTATCGACGCTTGGCACCAAAGAACCGTATCGTATGTTTACCAGTCGTGCTGAATATCGCTTGTTGCTCAGAGAAGACAACGCCGATCTACGGTTGACTGAAAAAGGCCGCGAACTGGGCTTGGTCGATGATCATCGTTGGGCACTGTTCTCTGAGAAAGTAGAAGCCATCGAAACTGAAATGCAGCGTCTTCGGAGTAACTGGATCCATGCGAATTCACCGTTGGTGGCTGCACTCAATCCTCATCTAAATACGCCGATTTCACGTGAAGCTTCGTTTGAAGAGTTGTTGCGGCGCCCAGAAATGGATTATGAAAAACTGATGGCAGTGGAAGGTTTCGGCCCCGCCGTCGCCGATCCGCATGTCGCTGAACAGATCCAGATCCAGGTGAAATATGCCGGTTATATCCAGCGTCAGCAGGATGAAATCAATAAGGCATTACGTAATGAAAACACTGGTTTACCTTTGGATCTGGATTACAAAGAGGTGCCAGGTTTGTCCAATGAGGTGGTCGCCAAACTTAATAGCCATAAACCGGAAACTATCGGTCAAGCCTCGAGAATTTCGGGGGTGACTCCGGCGGCAATTTCCATTTTGTTAGTGCATCTTAAAAAGCGTGGTTTGCTGCGCCGTAGTGCCTGATATCGGGACTTCGCTGTAGCTAAGGGAAGCTTCGGGCTTCCCTTAGTCTTTTATGGGCTTCATAATAGCCACCGCATAACTATCAGGAGTTATTTTGTGCTTGCTACGCAGCTAAAACACTATCTCGCCGAAGCTGGCATTGCTGCCACTGAAGCACAACAACAGCAGTTATTGGCTTTTGTCGCGCTTTTGGACAAATGGAATAAAGCCTACAATCTGACATCGGTGCGAGATCCCCAGCAGATGCTGATCCGACATATTATGGACAGTTTGGCGGTGTCACCGTATCTGCAAGGTAAGCGATTTATCGATGTCGGGACCGGGCCCGGATTACCAGGGATACCTTTGGCCATTATGCATCCTGATAAGCAATTTGTGTTGCTGGACAGTTTGGGAAAACGTATCCGTTTTCAGCGCCAGGTTCAGATAGAATTAAAACTGGGTAATATCTTTTCGGTCGAAAGCCGCGTCGAGGATTATCAGCCGCAAGAATTGTTTGATGGTGTACTTAGCCGGGCATTTGCGTCCGTCAGCGATATGCTTAACTGGTGTGCACACCTGCCCCAAAAAAATGGGGCTTTTTATGCGTTAAAAGGTCAATTGGATGCCGCAGAACTTGCGGAAATTCCAAGTCGATATACGGTACAGCAGCAGATCCAACTGACCGTTCCGCATCTGGATGAACAGCGACATCTGCTGATTATCACTTCTCGGGACTGAGTGTCTTGCAATTCGCTGGCGTATAAAGCAACTTGGTACAGCACGGGTTTCAAATACAGACTTGATGGACAAGGTGACATTGTGGCGAAAATCATTGCCGTAGCTAACCAGAAAGGTGGCGTAGGGAAAACAACAACGAGCGTGAATCTGGCTGCGTCATTAGCGGCAACCAAACGCCGAGTATTGCTGATTGACCTGGATCCGCAGGGCAATGCCACAATGGGCAGTGGTGTTGACAAATATGAAGTCGAAAATACCACATACGAATTGCTGGTGGATGAAAAGCCATTTGATGAAGTTGTGGTAAAAAATACCATTGGTAAATACGATCTGATCGCCGCAAACGGTGATGTGACCGCCGCAGAAATCAAATTGATCGAGTTTTTTGCTAGAGAAGTTCGCTTACGCAACGCGCTGACGGCGGTAAGAGATCGTTACGAATTTATTTTTATCGATTGCCCTCCCTCGCTCAATTTACTTACCGTTAATGCGATGTCTGCGGCGGATTCGGTACTGGTACCGATGCAATGTGAGTACTATGCATTGGAGGGGCTGACTGCGCTCATGGATACTGTGTCCAAATTGGCGGCAATGGTGAATCCAGGACTTGGCATTGAGGGAATTTTGCGTACTATGTACGACCCACGAAATCGCCTGGCCAATGATGTCTCTGATCAATTGAAACAGCATTTTGGTGATAAGGTTTATCGCACGGTGATTCCGAGGAACGTGCGTTTAGCAGAAGCGCCTAGTTTTGGTGCGCCAGCAATGTATTACGATAAAGGCAGTGCTGGTGCCAAGGCTTATTTAGCATTAGCGGGTGAAATTATTCGCCGTTCTGAGCAACAAAAAAAGAAACAAGCGGAAAAGGTTTAAAGGGATCACCATGACATTGAAAAAACGCGGTTTAGGTAAGGGGTTGGATGCATTACTCAGCACCAGTCACGCTGCCAATCAAAAGCGGGAAACTGCTGAAACAGCGGAAATGGCGGATGTCGGAAGTGGTGAAACGCTGCTCAATCTGGATCTGGATTTGCTGAAGCCAGGCAAATATCAGCCTCGTAAGGATATGTCTCCGGAAGCTTTGGAAGAACTGGCAGAATCTATCCGGGCGCAGGGGGTCATTCAGCCGATAGTCGTGCGCCAAGTCACTGCTGGTCAGTATGAAATTATCGCGGGCGAACGTCGCTGGCGAGCCGCGCAACTGGCTCAGTTGGATAAAGTGCCTTGTATTGTTAAACAAGTTGCCGATGAAGCCGCCGTGGCGATTGCGTTGATTGAAAACATCCAACGTGAAGACTTGAACGCGATGGAAGAAGCCATTGCACTTAATCGTCTGATTGAAGAATTTGAACTGACACACCAGCAGGTAGCTGATGCCGTCGGGAAGTCGCGTGCGACCGTTTCTAACCTATTGCGTCTTAATGCGTTAAATCCGGCGGTGAAAGTGATGTTGGAGCGTGGCGATATTGATATGGGTCACGCCAGAGCGTTGTTAGCACTTGAAGGCGATCAACAAACTAGCGTCGCCAGAGTCGTAGCGGCGAAAGAACTTACCGTTCGTGAAACCGAACGACTTATTAACAAAGTGCAGAATCCTCCGAACAAACCTGAAAATAATATTAAAAATGCAGATTTAACCCGCTTGGAAAGCGAGCTAGTTCAAAGATTAGGAACAAAAGTTAATATTACGCACACTGTAAAGGGGACAGGTAAAATTGTAATTAATTATCAGAGTTTATCTGAACTTGATGGAATTATCGCCAAATTCAGTTGATTCTAGCGAAAAAATAGCAATAAAAAAAAGAATTTGTAATTAAATTACATAAAATCAGTAAATGCTTTTATAACTTAGCGCTAAATCACGTTTAGGCGCTTTTTTTTTGATATCCTCAACGTTGCGCGAAAACTTCGAAAAGGTATACTTTCGCAAGCTTTTTGCGCGGGTGGCTCGGAATTTTCATACACGGTCACCGAAACAAAAAGAAAATTACGGAGAAGATCGATTGATTGACAATTTGGCTCGTCGTGGCCGCCGATCAGCTTACAAACTGATTATGCTGCAAGCCGCGGTTACCGGATTGGCATCGACGGTCTTTTTCGTTATGCAGGGGGTCAACAGTGGTTTGTCAGCGTTAGCTGGTGCCGTAATTGCTGTGATCCCCAATTTCGTGTTCGCGACCCTGGCGTTCTCTCATATGGGAGCTAGCGCTACAGCAAAAGTGTTAAAGAGCTTTTACTGGGGGGAAGCGGTAAAGTTGCTGTTAACTATTGTATTGTTTTCTATAGCATTTATATATCTTAAAGCTGCATTTATGCCGCTTTTTGTTTGTTATGTGTTGGGGTTAATAGTGCATTGGACAGCTCCTTTATACTTCAAGCAAAGTTAAGTGGGATGAATCATGTCTGCAACTGGTGAAGTGTCATCGCAGGAATATATTCAGCATCACCTGACGTTCTGGACTTCAGGACATGACGGTGGTTTCTGGACATGGCATATTGATTCATTGCTCTTTTCTGTAGGGCTTGGTGTTCTGTTCCTGTGGTTGTTCCGCAGCGTTGGCAAAAAAGCCACAACCGGCGTTCCCGGTAAGCTTCAGTGCTTTATCGAGATGCTCGTCGAGTTCGTGGATACCAGCGTGAAGGAAACCTTCCACGGTCGCAACAAGCTGATTGCGCCGCTCGCTCTGACCATTTTCGTTTGGGTATTCATGATGAACTTCATGGATATGATCCCGGTTGATTGGTTGCCTCAGTTGGCAGCTTTAATTGCCGGCGATCACAACCAGCATTTGAGGGTGGTTCCGACCGCAGATCTTAATGTGACTTTCAGTCTGGCACTGGGGGTATTTGTGCTGATTATTTATTACAGCATTAAGATCAAGGGCATATCAGGGTTTGTGAAAGAACTGACATTACAGCCCTTTAATGTAAAGGCAATGATACCGGTCAACTTCGTGCTTGAGTCTGTTACCTTGATTGCCAAGCCGATTTCATTGGCTTTGCGTCTTTTCGGTAACCTTTACGCTGGTGAGTTGATCTTCATCCTTATCGCGCTGATGTATGGTGCCAATGTGGCGATTGCCGCTTTGGGTGTGACTTTGCACCTGGGCTGGTTGATTTTCCACATTCTGGTTATCACACTGCAGGCGTTTATCTTCATGATGCTGACAATTGTTTATTTAAGCATGGCGCATGAAGATCATTAAGGATTGCGGAAGAAAATTTTAAACTAAATCATTAACTAACATAGATTTAGAAACTGGAGATACAGATGGAAACGATTCTGGGCTTTACTGCAATTGCTGTTGCTTTGCTCATTGGTCTGGGTGCTTTGGGTACCGCTATTGGCTTTGGTTTGCTCGGCGGTAAATTCCTTGAAGGCGCTGCTCGTCAGCCAGAAATGGCCCCGATGCTGCAGGTTAAAATGTTCATCGTAGCGGGTCTGTTGGACGCCGTAACCATGATCGGTGTAGGTATTGCGCTGTATATGCTGTTCACTAACCCTCTGGGTGCAATGCTGTAAAAAACGCTTCTGTCTTTAATCTAAATAGGAGGCTGTTGTGAATATCAACGCTACCCTAATCGGTCAGACGGTCGCCTTTTTTATCTTCGTGTGGTTCTGCATGAAGTTTGTTTGGCCGCCTTTGATGAGTGCCATCGAAGAGCGCCAGAAAAGGATTGCTGATGGTCTTGCTGACGCTGACCGTGCAGCTAAAGACCTGGAGTTGGCTCAGGTGAAAGCCTCTGATCAACTCAAAGAAGCCAAGGCTACTGCCAACGAAATTATCGAGTCTGCTAACAAACGCAAGGCTCAGATCATTGACGAAGCCAAAGCCGAAGCAGACGCTGAGCGTTCAAAAATTATCGCTCAGGGTCAAGCAGAAATTGAAGCTGAACGTAATCGCGTGAAAGAGGATCTGCGCAAGCAGCTAGCGACTCTTGCCATTATTGGCGCAGAGAAAATCCTCGAGCGTTCGATTGATGAAGCCGCCCAGAGCGACATAGTTGATAAACTTGTCGCTGAAATTTGATAAGGGAGTGGAGTTATGGCTGAGTTAACCACCATTGCTCGTCCTTATGCAAAGGCAGCTTTTGATTTTGCGGTTGAACATCAGGCAGTGGAAAAGTGGGCGGAAATGCTCGACTTTGCCGCTTTGGTCAGTGAAAACGAGACCATGAAGCCCCTGCTGGCCGGAGTGATGGCCAGTGATCGTCTAGCAGACTTGTTTATCAAAGTATGTGGCGATCAGATGGATACCAATGGTCAAAATCTGATCAAGGTAATGGCCGAAAACGATCGCTTAGAAGTGCTGCCAGCTGTTGCTCAGCAATTTGCCGAGCTGCGTCTGGAATGGTCAAAAGAAGTGGAAGCTAGTGTGATATCTGCCACGCCTTTGACTGATTCACAGATCGCACAGATCAGTGCTTCTTTAGAGAAACGTCTCGCACGCAAAGTTAAGCTGAATTGCAGTACCGACGCCAAGCTTATTGCTGGGGTCATTATCAGAGCGGGAGACCTCGTGATTGACGGGTCTGTTCGCGGCAAACTCGACCGTTTGTCTGATAAGCTGCAATCGTAATTGGGAGTTTGAGCATGCAACTGAATTCCACTGAAATCAGCGATCTGATTAAGCAGCGGATCGAGCAGTTCGACGTTGTCAGCGAAGCCCGTAACGAAGGAACTATCGTTTCGGTAAGTGACGGTATTATCCGCATTCACGGCCTGGCCGATGTAATGCAGGGTGAAATGATCGAACTGCCTGGCAGCCGTTTTGCAATCGCGTTGAACCTTGAACGTGATTCTGTCGGTGCCGTAGTAATGGGTCCTTATGCCGATTTGGCAGAAGGCGTAAAAGTTAAAACTACTGGTCGCATTTTGCAGGTACCAGTAGGTCGTGGTCTGCTGGGTCGTGTAGTAAATACCCTGGGTGAGCCAATCGACGGTAAAGGTCCTATCGATAACGATGGATTTGCGCCTGTTGAAGTGATTGCTCCCGGCGTAATCGATCGTAAGTCAGTATCACAACCTGTACAGACAGGTTACAAAGCAGTTGACTCCATGATCCCAATCGGTCGTGGTCAGCGTGAGCTGATCATTGGTGACCGTCAGATCGGTAAAACTGCATTGGCAATTGATGCCATCATCAACCAGAAAAACTCTGGCATTAAGTGTATCTATGTCGCAATTGGTCAGAAAGCTTCTACCATTGCCAACATCGTACGCAAGCTGGAAGAACACGGTGCATTAGCTAACACTATCGTCGTTGTGGCTACCGCTTCAGAAGCTGCTGCACTGCAGTATCTGGCACCTTATTCTGGTTGTTCAATGGGTGAATACTTCCGTGATCGCGGTGAAGATGCGCTGATTGTATATGACGACCTGACAAAACAGGCTGTCGCATATCGTCAGATTTCACTGTTGCTCAAACGTCCACCAGGACGTGAAGCTTACCCAGGTGACGTTTTCTATCTGCATTCTCGTTTGCTGGAACGTGCTTCTCGCGTAAACGAAGAATATGTTGAGAAATTCACTAACGGTGAAGTAAAAGGCAAAACAGGCTCATTGACCGCCTTGCCAATTATTGAAACCCAGGCTGGTGACGTATCTGCGTTCGTACCGACTAACGTAATTTCTATTACTGACGGTCAGATCTTCCTGGAAACCGACCTGTTTAACTCTGGCTTACGTCCAGCGGTTAACCCTGGTATTTCGGTTTCTCGTGTGGGTGGTGCGGCTCAGACCAAGATCATCAAGAAACTGTCCGGTGGTATTCGTACCGCTCTGGCGCAGTACCGAGAGCTGGCTGCCTTCTCTCAGTTCGCATCCGATTTGGATGACGCAACCCGTGCCCAATTGGAACACGGTGAACGTGTAACTGAGCTGATGAAGCAGAAGCAATATGCACCGATGAGCGTTGCTGATCAGGCTGTGTCTATTTTCGCTGCAGAAAAAGGCTTCCTGAAAGGCATTGAGCTGAAGAAAATCGGTGATTTTGAAGCTGCCCTGCTCTCCTTCATGAACAGCGAGCATGCCGAGCTGATGAAGCTCATCAACGAAACCGGCGACTATAACGCCGATATCGAAGGTGAACTGAAAGCTGGTCTCGAAAAGTTCGTGGCAACCCAAACCTGGTAAATACACATTGAGGTGCTTTAAGGCACCTCTGGTCCAGATTGGAGAGTAGAGATGGCCGGCGCAAAAGAGATTAAGTCAAAGATCTCCAGTGTGAAAAACACACAGAAGATCACTTCCGCCATGGAGATGGTGGCTGCCAGCAAAATGCGCAGAGCGCAGGATCGCATGGCTGCCAGTCGTCCTTATGCGGAAAGTATGCGTAAGGTGATCGGTCACGTGGCGCAGGGTTCTCTCGAATATAAACACCCCTATTTAGAGGTGCGAGAAGCCAAGCGGGTTGGATACATAGTTGTGGCAACCGACCGTGGTCTTTGTGGTGGTCTGAACGTCAACCTATTTAAAAAGGTTGTGGCAGACGTGAAAAGCTGGAAACAACAAGGTGCTGAAGTGGAATTCTGTCCAATCGGCGCACGCAGTGTACAGTTTTTCAAAAGCTTTGGTGGCAAGGCTCAGGCCTCAGCTTCAGGTTTAGGTGATGCACCTAAACTTGCAGATCTGATTGGTACTGTGCGCGTGATGCTGCAGGCTTACAACGAAGGCAAACTGGATCGTCTGTATGTGGTGTTCAACAAATTTGTGAACACTATGACACAGACTCCCGTGATCGAGCAGCTGCTGCCTTTGCCTAAATCCGAAGATGATGATGTGAAACATCACTGGGACTACATTTACGAACCTGATCCAAAAGAACTGTTGGAAAAATTATTGGTTCGCTATGTGGAATCCCAGGTTTATCAGGGTGTTGTTGAAAATATTGCTTCCGAACAGGCTGCCCGTATGGTGGCGATGAAAGCGGCAACTGACAACGCAGGAAACCTGATTGACGATTTGCAACTGGTGTACAACAAAGCCCGTCAGGCTGCGATTACGCAGGAACTGTCGGAAATTGTATCCGGTGCAGCTGCGGTTTAGGCTGGGTAACCAAGACAAGTTTTAGAGGATTAATCATGAGCACAGGTACTGTTGTCCAAGTAATTGGCGCGGTTGTGGACGTAGAGTTTCCACATGATGCCGTACCTCAGGTATATGACGCTCTGAAAATCGTGAGTAAAGGCCTAGTGCTGGAAGTTCAGCAGCAGCTTGGTGGTGGTGTCGTTCGTACCATCGCCATGGGTTCTTCTGACGGTTTGCGTCGTGGTCTTGAGGTGGAAAATACAGGTGCCCCGATTTCTGTTCCGGTAGGTCATGCAACACTTGGCCGTATCATGAACGTATTGGGTGAGCCAGTAGACGAAGTGGGTCCTATCGGTGAAGATGAACGTTATATTATTCACCGTGCAGCTCCTTCATATGAAGAACAATCAAATACCACTGAATTGCTGGAAACCGGTATCAAGGTTATTGACCTTGTTTGTCCGTTTGCCAAGGGTGGTAAAGTAGGTCTGTTCGGTGGTGCGGGTGTTGGTAAGACAGTTAACATGATGGAACTGATTAACAACATCGCCAAAGCCCACTCAGGTCTGTCTGTTTTCGCCGGTGTAGGTGAGCGTACCCGTGAAGGTAACGACTTCTACTACGAAATGAAAGAATCTGGCGTATTGGACAAAGTAGCCATGGTGTATGGTCAGATGAACGAACCACCAGGCAACCGTCTGCGTGTAGCGTTGACTGGTCTGACAATGGCGGAAAAATTCCGTGATGAAGGCCGTGACGTACTGTTGTTCATCGACAACATTTACCGTTACACCCTGGCGGGGACTGAAGTATCTGCACTGTTGGGTCGTATGCCTTCAGCTGTAGGTTATCAGCCAACACTGGCGGAAGAAATGGGTGTACTGCAGGAACGTATTACCTCTACTAAAGTGGGTTCTATCACTTCAGTACAGGCCGTTTACGTACCAGCGGACGACTTGACTGACCCAAGCCCTGCAACTACCTTCGCCCACTTGGATGCGACCGTAGTATTGTCTCGTCAGATTGCTTCTCTGGGTATTTACCCAGCGGTTGACCCTCTGGACTCCACCTCTCGTCAGTTGGATCCTCAGGTTGTTGGCCAGGAGCACTACAACGTGGCAACTGGCGTTCAGCACGTGCTGCAGCGTTATAAAGAGCTGAAAGACATTATTGCGATTCTGGGTATGGATGAATTGTCTGATGAAGACAAGATGACAGTAGCTCGCGCTCGTAAAATCGAACGTTTCCTGTCACAGCCATTCCACGTAGCAGAAGTGTTTACCGGTTCTCCAGGTAAGTACGTCTCTTTGAAAGACACTATCCGTGGCTTCAAAGGCATTCTGGATGGTGAATTTGACCATCTGCCAGAACAGGCGTTCTACATGGTTGGTTCTATCGAAGAAGCGGTAGAAAAAGCCAACAAGAAGTAATCAGAGAAAATCCTCTGGTTTTGATAGGAGAACGGGATGGCAGCCATGACAGTACAACTTGATATCGTCAGCGCAGAAAGCAGAATCTATTCCGGACTGGTTGCCAGTTTGCAGGTAACAGGTTCAGAAGGTGAACTGGGTGTTATGCCAGGGCATACGCCGCTGCTGACCAATATCAAACCTGGCATGGCGCGCATCGTCAAACAAAATGGTTCAGAAGAGGTGTTTTATCTGTCCGGGGGTATCCTCGAAGTACAGCCTTCTTCTGTATCCATATTGGCTGATGTCGTAATGCGTGCCGATGAGATTGACGAACAGGCCGCTGTAGAAGCCAAGCGTCGTGCCGAAGCCGAAATGGCCAAGGCCGGTGCTGACTTTGATTACGCGGCAGCAGCAATTGAGCTGGCAAAAGCCATTGCCCAGTTGCGTGTCGTTGAGACCATCAAGAAGAACATTGCCAGATAATGTAACTCTGCTGAAAAAGGCGCCTTATGGCGCCTTTTTTATCGCCTGCAATTTGGGATAGACACTGCATCAGACGAGCAATTTGGTTAGAATGTGGCGTCATTTGTTAAAGGAAGTGGTTATGTCGCTCAATGTTGTGATCCTCGCTGCCGGAAAGGGAACCCGGATGCGTTCTGATTTACCCAAAGTTCTGCATAAAGTTGCCCACAAAACTATGGTGCAGCACGTCATTGATGTGGCAAAAGCGCTTGATGCTGCACAGATCAATCTGGTGTACGGTTATGGTGGAGCTAAGCTAAAAGCAGCTGTGAGCGATCCGCAGTTGAATTGGGTTGAACAGTCACAGCAGTTGGGTACTGGTCACGCGGTGGCACAGGCTATCCCATACATCAAAGATGAAGATACTGTGTTGGTACTTTATGGTGATGTGCCGCTGATCCGCCAGCAAACATTAGTGGCGTTGTTACAAAGTCGTCAGCCGGATGGTGTGGCAATGCTCACCGTTAATCTGGCAAACCCCAGCGGTTATGGTCGAATTTTACGGGAAAACGGCAAAGTTGTTGGCATTGTAGAGCAGAAAGATGCAACCGTAGCGCAACTGGCAATTACCGAAGTCAATAGCGGTATTATGGCGTTGCCTGGCAAACAGCTGAAGCACTGGCTGAGCCAATTGAACAATAACAATGCGCAAGGGGAATTTTACCTGACCGATGTGGTGGCGATGGCACATAAGGATAATGTCATGATTACTACAGCACACCCGACAGATGCCATTGAAACCGAAGGTGCGAATAATCGGGTACAGTTGGCAATGTTGGAGCGCGCTTACCAAGCGCGTATGGCCGAGCAGTTAATGCTAAATGGCGCCAATCTTCGAGATCCTGCACGTATCGATATTCGCGGAGAGGTGACCGTCGGTCAGGATGTCATGATCGATATCAATGTCATCTTTGAAGGCAAGGTGGTTCTGGGTAATAACGTCACCATCGGTGCCGGTGCCATTCTGAGTGATTGTGAAATAGCCGATGGTGGCGAGGTGAAACCTTATACCGTGGTGGAAGGTGCCAAAATCGGGGTAAATGCCAACGCCGGGCCATTTGCCCGTTTGCGTCCTGGCGCTGAATTGAAAGCGGATGCCCATGTGGGTAATTTCGTAGAGATGAAAAAAGCGGTGCTGGGAGAAGGTTCTAAAGCTGGGCACCTGACATATCTGGGCGATGCGCAGATAGGTAAAGGCGTCAATATTGGCGCAGGCACTATCACCTGTAACTATGATGGTGCCAACAAACATCTTACCGTGATTGAAGACGATGTGTTCGTTGGTAGTGACACCCAGCTGGTAGCTCCGGTATCCATTGCCCGTGGCGCCACATTGGGTGCCGGTTCTACTATTACCAAAGATGTGGGCGAAGATGAGCTGGTCATTACTCGTGTAAAACAGAAACATATCAGTGGTTGGCAGCGACCCGTTAAAAAAGCTAAATAGCCTTTGCTTTAAGTTTCGTTTCGAAAGCACTCATTCACGGGTGCTTTTTTCATTTCTAGTGTTAATCATACTGTATTACAGCTTAATAAGCCTGAAAGACGTTAAAAATTTACTTGTGGTTATATTTCGTTTGAATATAATTTCTTTCAAATCGAAACATGAATTATCGATAAATGCTAAAACGGAACACCCAACAGCGGCGCCGAGCCATTGTTGAACAGTTGAATCAAACCGGAGAAGTCAGTGTTGAACAACTGGCACAGGCGTTTGATACCTCTGAAGTGACTATCCGCAAAGATTTAGCGGCTCTGGAAACTGATGGACTATTACTACGCCGCTATGGTGGCGCGGTGCCACTACCGCAAGAGTTAACTGTGCCACAGCGGGGTCCGTCAGCCAATCAGTTAGCTATCGCTCGCAAAGCGGCAGAACTCATTCGCGATCATAACCGTATCATCATTGATTGCGGCTCTACTACTCTCGGGCTTATTCCAGAGTTGAATAGCAAACGTGGATTGGTGGTGATGACTAACTCATTGCAACTCGCCAATGCCGTCCATGAACTGGAAAACGAACCAACATTATTGATGACTGGTGGCACTTGGGATCCTCATTCGGAGTCATTTCAGGGGCAAATGGCTGAGCAGGTTTTGCGTTCCTATAACTTCGATCAACTGTTTATTGGCGCAGATGGCATCGATCTCAGCCGGGGCACAACAACCTTTAACGAGCTCACTAATCTTAGCAAGGTGATGGCTGAAGTGTCGCAGCAGGTAGTGGTGATGCTGGAATCAGACAAGTTGCAGCGGCGCATTCCCAATCTGGAATTGCCCTGGTCGCAGATATCCACGGTCGTTAGTGACGATCGTTTATCTCCCCCGGCGGCAGATATTATTCGTGGGCACGGCATCGATGTATTACTGGTGCCCTATCAAAATTCAAACTAAGAAGTAACGCAGGAAATAACATGTGTGGAATAGTTGGCGCCGTGGCGCAAAGGGATGTGATGGAAATTCTGCTGGAAGGCTTGAAACGGCTGGAATATCGCGGCTATGACTCAGCAGGTATGGCGGTGATCCATGAGCAGCAACTACAACGTGTGCGCCGAGTGGGTAAGGTGCAGGAGTTGGCTGATGCGCTGGTGCAGCAGCCTCTGGTCGGCGGTACCGGTATTGCTCATACCCGCTGGGCGACTCACGGCGAACCTAACGAACGTAACGCGCATCCGCACCAATCCAGCGGCGATATCGCCGTAGTGCATAACGGCATTATTGAGAATCATGCCGAACTGCGCCACAAGCTTACCGAACTCGGTTACCGCTTTGAGTCTGATACCGATACCGAAGTGATCTGCCATCTGGTGCATCACGAACTGAAAACCCACGAATCCTTGCTGGCAGCGGTCCAGGCCACAGTGAAACAGCTGGAAGGTGCTTATGGCACTGTTGTTATTGACCGCCGTGACAGCGAGCGCTTAGTGGTGGCTCGTAGCGGCAGTCCGCTGGTGGTGGGTTATGGCTTGGGTGAAAACTTTGTGGCATCAGACCAACTGGCGTTGTTACCCGTAACCCGTTCTTTTTCCTATCTGGAAGAAGGTGATGTTGCTGAAATTACCCGTCGGAAAGTGAGTATTTTCAACAGTAAAGGCGAAGCGGTTGCACGCGAGATTAAAGAATCTGAAATCACGCATGATGCGGGTGATAAAGGTGCGTTTCGCCATTACATGCTGAAAGAGATCCATGAACAACCGTTGGCGTTGACCCGCACCATGGAAGGCCGTATAGCCTATGGCCAGGTGTTGGCATCCGCTTTTGGTGATAATGCAGAAGCGTTATTGAGTGGTATTCGCCATGTACAGATCATCGCTTGTGGTACCAGTTATCATGCGGCAATGACCGCACGGTACTGGCTGGAACAATGGGCAGGTGTTTCCTGTAATGTGGAAATTGCTTCAGAGTTTCGCTACCGCAAATCCTTCACATATCCTGACAGCTTATTTGTGACTATTTCTCAGTCTGGAGAAACCGCTGATACGCTGGCGGCGTTGCGCTTGGCAAAACAGATGGGGTACAAAGCCTCTCTGACCATTTGTAATGTACCGGGTTCATCTCTGGTGCGCGAGTCAGATATGGCGTACATGATGAAAGCGGGTGCGGAAATCGGTGTGGCATCGACTAAAGCTTTTACTGTGCAGTTAGCTGGATTGCTGATGTTGACTGCGGTTATCGGTCGCTATAACGGTATGAGTGCCGAGACTGAAGCTGCTATGGTGCACAGCTTGCAATCCTTACCCGCAAAAGTTGAGCAGACTTTAGGGCTGGATGAAACCATCGCGGGTTTGGCAGAAGACTTTGCTGACAAGAGTCATGCGTTGTTTTTAGGTCGTGGCGATCAATACCCTATCGCCATGGAAGGTGCACTAAAGCTGAAAGAGATCTCTTATATTCATGCAGAAGCTTACGCGTCTGGTGAATTGAAACACGGACCGTTAGCATTGATCGATGCCGATATGCCGGTAATTGTAGTAGCACCGAATAATGAATTGTTGGAAAAGCTTAAATCTAATGTGGAAGAGGTACGGGCTCGTGGTGGTTTGATGTATGTATTCGCGGATGTGGATGCTAACTTCCGGTCCGACGACTCCATGAAGGTTATTCCTGTGCCCCATTGCGATGAGTTTATTGCGCCGCTTATCTACACTCTGCCGTTGCAATTACTGTCCTATCATGTCGCCCTGATAAAAGGCACTGACGTAGACCAGCCGCGAAATCTGGCCAAGTCAGTGACAGTTGAATAAGGGGTTAGATATCAAATACCAGGCTGCCGGGTGGCAGGAACGGCCAATTGAGACGTGTGGCTGAACCGTCACCTTGTGCAGCAAAAAAGTAGCCTGTTTGTGGGGTTACAAATACTCGGTCGCCCTTTTGTAATCCCTTTTCTTGCAGCTGGTGGTGGGTAAATTTTGCCTCCCACAACTGTTCGCTATGCCAGCCGCTCGGTGCTAATTCCACTCTAACTTCCGCACCAATGGGCGTAATGGAGACAATCTCAAACGGTAAATTCACCTGGCTGTTAGGTTTATCAGACAAGGCAAGTTCATGACTGCGGACATACAATGCGCCGTTTTGCTGCAATTGCGGTTGTTCTGGCGGCACGATAAATGCCTCACCATTGCGCCAGCACTGTTGTTGCCATTCGGCAGTAAACACGTTGACGTTACCCAGAAAATCAAACACAAAACGGCTATTAGGTTGGGCATATAGCTCAGCCGGGGTGTTAACCTGTTCTATGTGGCCGTTGCTCATCACCACCACCCGATCTGACAGCTCCAATGCTTCGTCCTGATCATGAGTGACAAACACACTGGTGAATTTCAGTTCATCATGCAGACTACGTAACCAGCGACGCAGTTCTTTTCGCACTTTGGCATCCAACGCGCCAAAGGGTTCATCCAACAACAACACCTCTGGCTGCGTCGCCAGTGCCCGCGCCAGCGCAATACGCTGTTTCTGTCCACCAGAGAGTTGCTCGGGATAGCGCTGTGCCAGATGACCGAGCTGCACGGTTTCTAACAGTTGTGAGACTCTTTTGTGGATCTCAGCCGCTGCTGGCCGCTGTTTGCGCGGCATGACTTGCAGGCCAAAAGCGACGTTTTCGGCGACTGTCATATGGCGAAACAGCGCGTAGTTCTGAAACACAAAGCCGACCCTACGTTCGCGCACATGCACCCTTGTCACTTCTCGGTCACCAAAATACAGTTGGCCGCTATCTGCACCTTCAAGCCCGGCAATAATCCGTAGTAGCGTGGTTTTACCCGAACCTGATGGTCCCAGCAGACCGATCATCTCGCCATCGTCAATATCGAGATTGAGCGGTGAAAGCGCCTGAAACTGGCCAAATTGCTTGGAAATATTGGTAAGACGAATACTCATAATTGGCTCTGCTCATTATCATTATTGGCGGATAAACTGCGTTGTTGCTGCCATTCAACAGCGGCTTTCAGCACCAAAGTAAAGAGGGCGATTAGTGCCAGTAGTGAAGCGCTGGCGAACGCGGCTTGGGCTTGGTAATCCTCATAAAGTAATTGTACGTGCAAAGGTAGGGTATTGGTTTCGCCACGAATGTTGCCGGATACCACTGCGACAGCACCAAACTCACCTACCGCTCTGGCATTGGTCAGAATTACCCCGTAAATCAGTGCCCATTTGATGTTGGGTAAGGTCACGCGGCGAAACAGTTGCCACCAGGAGGCTCCGAGGATTACCGCCGCTTCCTCTTCCGCGGCACCCTGTTGTTGCATCAATGGGATCAGTTCGCGTGCCACAAACGGACAAGTGACAAAAATGGTTACTAACACGATCCCTGGCCAGGCAAACATCACCTGCAGATCATGTTCAAACAACCAGGCCCCCAGCCAGCCACTGTTGCCATACAGCAACAGGTAGAGTAAGCCTGCCACCACGGGCGACACGGCAAAGGGAATATCAATCAGCGTGATCAGTATTTTGCGCCCCGGAAATTCGAAACGGGTGACGCTCCAGGCCAGTAGCACACCAAAAACTAAGTTTATTGGTACAGTCAGTGCTGCCACCATCAAGGTGAGGCCGATGGCGTGCAGGGTATCGGGTTGGCTTAAGTGTTGAATGTACAACCGCCAACCACCAGCGAAGGCCTGCTGAAAAATACTGGCTAGCGGTACCACCAATAATAAGCCGCTGAGTAATACCGCTAGCGCGATCAGACTCCACTTGATGATAGGTGCATCACCCACTCTGGAAGGCTTAAATGCGTTCATGCGTGCTCCTTAACGTCCGCGAATACGTCGCAAATAACGTGCTTGCCAGAGGTTTATTAGCAGCAGTAGCAGTAATGAAGTCATGAGCACCACTGAGGCAATGGCGCTGGCGCCAGCAAAATCAAACTCCTGTAGCTTCACAAAGATCATCAACGAAGTGATTTCACTGATGTAAGGCATATTGCCAGCGATAAAGATCACCGCACCAAACTCACCAAGGCTGCGCGTAAATGACAGTGCGGTACCCACCATCAATGCCGGCCACAACGATGGCAGAATAATGCGCCAAAATACTGCACAGTCTGAGGCTCCAAGCGTCATACCCGCTTCCTCCTCATCGTGAGAGAGTTCTTCGAGCACCGGCTGCACCGTGCGCACCACAAATGGAATACTGGTAAAGACCATGGCAACCACAATACCCAAAGGCGAGTAAGCCACTTTAATCCCCAATTGCGTCAGCAAACTGCCAAGTTGCCCATTTTCTGCATATAGCGTTGCAAGCGTGATACCGGCAACCGCGGTCGGTAACGCAAACGGCAGGTCGACTAATGCATCCAGTAGCCGCTTTCCGGGAAATTCATACCGGACTAGCACCCATGCCAGCAATAGGCCAAACAAGCAGTTAAACAATGATGCCGCCAGTGCTGACAATAAGGTCACCCGATAACTGGCGACTACCCGCGGATCGGTAATCACGCCCCAATATGCAGACCAGCTCATGGTCCCGGTTTGCATGATCAGTCCCGTAGTCGGCAGTAACAGGATCAAACTGACAAACAGCAACGACACGCCCAAGCTGATGCTGAATCCAGGCAGAACCCGTTTATGGCGCAAGCGCCCGTTAGTTGAAATCACAGAATTTGCCACCGCATTACGTTAACTGGGATAACCCTATTTAGCGATCTATGGCTGTATTGCCAGATGAATACCTATTATTTGCAAACAGACCTGGAATTAGCCCAGGTCTTAGTTGCAGCACAGCCTGTATGTCTGGTGTTAGCGTTTCAACAGTTGATCGAGCTTTGCGCCGTTTGCAAATTGGGTTTTCATCGCGTTATCCCAGCCACCGATGATTTGTTCAACGGTTAGCAAATCCACTTCTGGAAATTTATCTGCAAATTCTGCCTTCACCTTGGCGTTATGCACCCGGTAGTTAAAACCTGCTAGCAGCCGCTGCGCTTCTTCACTGTAAAGGTAATTGAGGTATTCGGTCGCTAACGCTTCAGTACCGTTGCGTTTGGCATTCTTTTCAACAACCGCGACAGGAAATTCAGCCAGAATTGAAGTCTTTGGCACCACAACCTGATAATCATCACTGCCATATTGCTGACGAATGTTATTCACTTCAGATTCAAAGGTGATCAACACATCACCGATACCACGTTCAACAAATGAGGTTGTGGCACCGCGACCGCCGGTATCAAATACCGCGACATTAGCGAGGAATTTTTTCAGGAATTTATCCAGATCTGCCTGATCTTCCTTACCATAAATTTTCTGCGCATAACCCAAAGCGGCTAAGTAGGTATAGCGTGCATTACCTGAGGTTTTGGGATTAGGAAACACCAGCTTCACATCATCTTTGGTTAAATCGCCCCAATCGTGGATCTGTTTGGGGTTTCCCTTTCTCACCAGAAACGCAATGGTGGAATAGTAAGGCGAGCTTGAGTTTGGTAGCAGTTGTTGCCAGTTCGCAGGGATCAGCTTGCCGCGATCTGCCAGAATTTGCACATCCGTGACCTGATTAAAGGTCACCACATCGGCCGGCAGTCCTTGCAGAATGGAACGTGCTTGTGCAGAAGAACCGGCGTGAGACTGTTTAATCTCCACGGTTTTACCGGTTTGCTCTTGCCAGTGTTTGATAAACATTGGGTTGTAGGCGCTAAACAGTTCCCGGGCGATGTCATACGAAGAGTTCAGCAGCGTTTGATCTGCCGCCGCCACATTGAGCGATGTTCCCAGAAACAGGGTTCCCAACACGGCTTTTATCATTTTTACTGGCATTTTTACTCCCTCATTCGGTCACTGTGTCAGTGTGATGGCTGATAGAGTAATAGATGTTAATTTTTATAATAAGATGCCTATCTAGAGCTTTTTGGAATAACTATGAGCAATTTATTGTATGCGCCAAGCACTATTCACTGTGTTTACCAGAAGTAAGGCTCATAGAATAAGGCATCGTTTAATTGCGTTTAATCAAGAATAAAGGACCTATATCGTGTCTGATTTTCCCACCATTGAAACCTGCATCGGGCAAACACCGCTGGTACGTCTGCAGCGGCTAAACTGTGGTTCCTCTACGGTTTTGCTAAAACTAGAAGGCAATAATCCGGCTGGTTCGGTAAAGGATCGGGCAGCGCTGAATATGATCGTGCAGGCTGAACTGCGGCAGGAAATCCACCCTGGGGATACGCTGATTGAAGCGACCAGTGGTAATACGGGGATTGCGCTGGCGATGGTGGCCGCCATTAAAGGCTATAAGATGATTTTGATTATGCCTAAGGATTCCACTCAGGAACGTAAGGATTCGATGCAAGCTTACGGCGCGGAATTGCTGCTGGTGGGTAATATGGAAGAAGCGCGGGATTTGGCGTTAACGATGCAGGCGGAAGGTAAAGGCAAAGTATTGGATCAGTTTAATAACCAAGATAACGCTAACGCTCATTTTCTAACTACGGGGCCGGAAATCTGGCAACAGACGAATGGCAAGGTAACGCATTTTGTCTCCAGTATGGGGACTACCGGCACCATTATGGGGGTGTCGCGCTATCTGAAGGAGCGTAATCCAGCTATCACTGTTGTCGGGTTGCAACCTGCGTCAGGCAGTTCAATTCCCGGAATTCGCCGTTGGCCACAAGCATATTTACCCGGTATTTTTGATGCTGCCCGTGTAGATTTGATCATGGATATTACCGAACAGGACGCGAAGGATATGGCCAGAAAACTGGCGCAAGAGGAAGGTATTTGTGCGGGCGTCAGTTCCGGTGGTGCGGTGTTTGCCGCCCTAGTGCTTGCCCAACAGCATCCAGGATCAACGGTGGTGGCTATCATCTGTGATCGCGGTGATCGTTACTTATCTTCTGGGCTTTTTTCCTGACGTTTTATCGCTGATGTTGGGACGCTTATTCTGAATGATTATTGACGGTGTTGATTAATGCGGTTGGTTAAGGATTTATCCAGCCGTTTTTCATCATCCGTTAGCGCACATTTAAAGCCAAAACCTAGATGCTCTGCTTCCGGGTTAAGCTGTGTTGGCATTTTTACCACTCGATAACAACGATCTCCTTGCTTAACGATACGGTTGGGATCGAGTGGTGAGTCGAGCGAACCATTGCGTTCTCCTATTGGAATTGTCGGTAAGACTAATCTCTCTGGCTCAGGCGTTATGACACTCAAACTTTTGCGTGCAGACTGCTTCTTGGCATATTGGGTCGCTCCCTGATTTAACTTGCCGGACTGTTGCTGTTGCAAATAGTGGGAAGTGATGTCTTGGATGGAGGATATGTTGCTGGCAGTTGCCTCAGTTGTGGCTGCTGAACTTTTATCATTTTTTGCTGAATCGTGGGTGCGAAGGCGATTGGCTGATACCTTGCTTCTGTGTTGAATACTTTCCTGTTGTGTTGTTCTTGCTTGCTTCTGTCATGGGGTGTAGTGGTGCGTTTTTTGTTGGTGCCTGATACAAAAAGGCATGAATTGGCCTAACTGTGTTAGTCGTTATCGTGATGCGGTTTGGTGTCGTTGTTTTATAAGAGAAGCCTAGTGCAATCAATAAATGACAAAATACCACTGGAAGCAAAATACACCATAGCGGCGTCGCGTTAATGCCGTGCTTATTGTTATCAACGGGTATGGCGTAAAGTTTGTCATGCAATCCCTGCAATAGTTGCCTACATCAACATTTTTTGAATTAGCACGCGACCATACAGTTCATGGAGTTTCGGCCAAAAACGCCTAAACCATCTCGTTATTCGGTAAACGGGGCGTTTTAGGGGGATAGTGGCTAATAGGTCGCTGCATTAGGAACTAATAAACGAGGGTGAGTATTTGGCGTTATTTACTTTGCATAGTCATCATTGAAAAATTTCATCACGGCAATATAAGCGAGTTAATAAATAAGTGTTTGTTAATATTATTTATAATTTTCAAAAACTTATATTAATTTATAGCATGCTATGGGTATGATTGTTCTTGCTTTGGTGGGGTAAATAAACAATGTGCGGTTTAACCACTTAACCATTGTGTGTTCAGAATATTTTTGTGATAATCTTCACGTTTATCGAACTGAGCAGACAAAAGTCACACTTTGTTTGTGTGTATCAGTGGCGTAAATCAAGAGTCAGACTACTCTTCGTTGTCAGATTACTTTGATGGATTATGGCGCGTGCGCCTGTTTTCATTGGGTTTTCTGTTAAATAAACGGTAGCTTGGCTGGAAAATAATAAAAAATTTTTTCCGATACTAAAGTTTGTTTTTTTCGCCACTATCCAAAGGTTTGATTTATACAGATTGGTTCTGGCGTCTATTATATCGCCGCTGAAAGTTTGTTCGGTATTAATAGCGTTGTTCACGCTACTGCCCTCCTGGCAGTGGATGTTATCAACCTCTGTCGTTAGAGGAAGGTTCTTTGTGTTTATTCGTAGCCTAAGTAAAGTCGCTTTGGCAGCTATGGCCTTATTCCTGGCCGGCTGTGAGGGGGGCGTGCTCGACCCGAAAGGACATGTAGGGTTGCAGGAGAAAAATCTGATTATCGTCGCTACAGTGTTGATGCTGATAGTGGTTATTCCGGTAATCTTTATGACCCTGTACTTTGCGTGGAAGTATCGTGAAGGTCGTGACGAGCTCTATATGCCTAAATGGGCGCATTCAAACAAGATCGAAACTGTCGTTTGGATAGTTCCGATTATCATTGTTGTTATTCTAGGTACTATTACCTGGAAAACCACTCATGAGCTGGATCCGTACCGGCCGTTGGATCACGAACGTGATCATCTAACGGTTGAAGTGGTATCTCTCAACTGGAAGTGGCTGTTCATTTACCCAGAACAGGGAATTGCTACAGTCAATGAGTTGGTATTTCCAAAAGATGTGCCGGTGCAGTTCAAGATCACGTCTGACTCGACGATGAACTCATTCTTTATTCCCCAGTTGGGTAGTCAAATCTATTCCATGGCTGGTATGGAAACTAAATTGCATCTGATTGCGAATGAAGCAGGTACTTTTGATGGTATGTCTGCCAACTATAGCGGTGCAGGTTTTACCGGAATGAAGTTCAAGGCTACGGCAACACCAACGGATGCTGACTTTGAGAAGTGGGTAGCTTCCGTTAAAGCTAATAGCGCTGTGCTTGATGCGCAGAGTTACGACGAATTGGCTAAACCCAGCGAAAACAACCCTGTGCAGTATTATGGTGCGATAACTGATGGCATGTTCCATCAGATAGTCATGAAGTATATGCAGCACTATAACGACTGGGGTAAAGGCGGTCACGAACATGGCGAACATCAGGAACATAAGAGTTCTGATGCTGGTGAGTCTGGTATGCAGATGCTGCATCACGATTCGTCACCCGCCGTTGAACACGCCAAAGCTAATGGGGAGGCGTAGGAGTCAACATGTCTTTATTAGGTAAACTCTCTCTTGATGCGGTTCCTTACCACGAACCCATTATTATGGTTACCCTTGCAGCTGTTGCTGTAGGCGGTTTGGCCCTGTTGGCCATTTTAACCAAGTACAATGCATGGGGTATGCTCTGGAAAAACTGGATCACCTCTGTCGATCACAAGCGTCTGGGTATCATGTACATCGTTGTAGCGATGATCATGTTAGTCCGTGGTTTCGCTGACGCGATTATGATGCGTACTCAGTTGGCACTGGCGACTAATGGTGCCCCAGGCTACCTTCCACCCGAACACTATGACCAGATCTTCAGTGCTCACGGTGTCATCATGATCATCTTTATGGCGATGCCATTTATGATCGGTTTGATGAACATTGTGGTGCCATTGCAGATTGGTGCGCGTGATGTGGCTTTCCCTTTCCTGAATAATCTGAGCTTCTGGTTGACCGCATCTGGTGCGGTGTTGATCAATATCTCATTAGGGGTTGGTGAATTCGCCCGTACCGGTTGGGTAGCATATCCGCCATTGTCTGAATTGACATTCAGTCCTGGGGTCGGTGTTGACTACTATATTTGGGCCTTGCAGATATCGGGTCTGGGTACCCTGCTCACCGGGGTTAACTTCTTGGTGACAGTATTCAAGATGCGCGCGCCAGGCATGAAGTTGATGCAGATGCCTGTATTTACCTGGGCCTGTACTTGGGCAAATATTCTGATCGTCGCTTCATTCCCCATTCTGACTGCAACCCTTGGTCTGTTGACCTTGGATCGTTATCTGGATTTCCACTTCTTCACTAATGAAGCGGGTGGTAATGCGATGATGTATATCAACCTGTTCTGGGCTTGGGGTCATCCAGAAGTTTATATTCTGGTGTTGCCAGCGTTTGGTATTTTCTCTGAAATTGTGGCGACATTTAGCTCTAAAAAGCTATTTGGTTATACCTCCATGATCATGGCCAACGGCGCTATCTCGATCCTTGGTTTTATTGTGTGGTTGCACCACTTCTTCACCATGGGATCTGGCGCTAACGTTAACGCCTTCTTCGGTGTTATGACGATGATTATCGCGGTGCCAACAGGCGTGAAGCTGTTTAACTGGATTTTCACCATGTTCCGCGGCCGGGTGCGAATCACTGTGCCTATGTTGTGGACCTTGGGCGCAATGACCACCTTCACCATTGGTGGTATGACAGGGGTGTTGCTGGCGGTACCCGGTGCAGACTTTGTTCTTCACAATAGTTTGTTCCTGATCGCTCACTTCCATAACACCATTCTTGGTGGCGCGGTATTTGGTTATCTGGCAGGTTTCTCTTACTGGTTCCCGAAAGCTACCGGCTTCAAGCTGAATGCTAAATATGGTAAAGCCGCTTTCTGGTGCTGGCAGATTGGTTTCTATGTTGCCTTTATGCCGCTGTACGTTTTGGGCTTCTTGGGTATGACCCGTCGTCTGAACCACACTGATAACCCAGACTGGAATATCTGGTTGTATATCGCTTGTGTCGGCGCGGTAATTATCCTGTTTGGTATCATCTTCCAGTTCGTTCAGTTGTATGTATCCATCCGTGATCGTAACCAGAATCTGGACACTACTGGTGACCCATGGGGTGCCCGTACACTGGAGTGGTCAACTGCATCACCACCACAGTTTTATAACTTTGCCAAAACACCTGAAGTGCACAGCATTGATGCCTTTATGGAAGCGAAGGAAAACGGTACTGCTTATGCTAAGCAGGCTGAGTATGCACCAATTCACATGCCGAAAAATACTTCAGCAGGCGTTTTAATGGGTGCTGCGCTAACTGTTATGGGGTTTGCTTTGATATGGCATATCTGGTGGTTAGCTATCGTAGGTTTTGTCGGAACTATCGGCATCTTTATTGCCCGAGCTTATAACACCGATGTGGACTACTACGTACAGCCTGATGAAGTAAAACGTATTGAAGAAGCCCATCTGAAAAATGTTGCGGAGGTTGCGGCATGAGCACCCTGAGTCACACAATGGATGCTGGCGCACACGACGAGCATCATCACGATACAGGTAAGGTCACGCTCTTTGGCTTCTGGCTTTACCTGATGACAGACTGTCTGCTGTTTGCGTCTGTATTTGCTACCTATGCAGTGTTGTTTATGAATACTGCTGGCGGGGTATCTGGTCACGATATTTTTGAGCTGGATTATGTTGCTGTGGAAACCGCAGCACTGTTGCTCAGTAGTATCACTTATGGTTTTGCGATGTTGGCAGCTCATAAGAAGAATGTATCAGGCACACTCGGTTGGCTGGTGATCACCTTCCTCTTTGGTGCGGTGTTCATCGGAATGGAAATCAATGAGTTCCATCATCTGATTGTTGCAGGAAATGGTCCTGATCGCAGTGCTTTCCTGTCCGCATTTTTTGCATTAGTAGGTATGCACGGTCTGCACGTAACTGCTGGTTTGATCTGGATGGCCATTATGATGATGGAAGTGATCAAACGTGGTTTGGGTGACCGTACGCTGACCCGTCTGGGATGCCTGAGTATGTTCTGGCACTTCCTGGATGTTATCTGGATCTGCGTATTTACTGTTGTGTACCTGATGGGGGTAATCTAATGAGTGATATGGCGAATCAAGCGGCTCATGATGACGGCCACGGCAGCGTCAAATCTTATCTGATTGGATTTGTATTATCTGTCATCCTGACGGCTATCCCGTTTGCGGCGGTAATGTCTCACCAGTTGAGTAAGCCCGCAACCGTTGTGCTGGTTGTGCTCATGGCTGTCATACAGATCATTGTGCATCTGAAATACTTCCTGCATCTGGATTTCACTCCGCATGGTAAAGAAAATGCTGTGGCGTTTATCTTCTCTGCAGTGATTATCGGGCTGGTAGTCGGATTATCCATTTGGATTATCTACAGTGCTAATGCGCTGATGATGTATATGTGAGTAATAGTGTCATGATGAAACCCTATCTCAACGTCACCAAGCCGGGCATTATTATCGGCAACTTAATCTCTGTTGCTGGTGGATTTTTCCTAGCTTCCAGAGGACATGTTGACTGGTCATTAATGTTGGCTGCGATTGTCGGATTATCCTTAGTCGTCGCGTCTGGTTGTGCAATTAATAACTGCATCGACCGAGACATTGACGCCAAGATGAAACGAACACGGAACCGTGTGACAGTTACTGGTGAACTGTCGGCATCGAAAGCTTTCTGGTTTGGTGTGCTGTTGGGATGTTTGGGGTTTGCGGTATTAGCAATCTACACCAATGCCATGGCAACCCTGTTTGCGGCGATTGGTTACATCGTTTATGTGGGCATTTATAGCCTATATATGAAGCGTAAATCGGTTTATGGAACTGTGGTTGGGAGTCTTTCTGGCGCAGTTCCGCCAGTGGTGGGATATTGTGCCGTGTCAGGACAGTTTGATGCCGGAGCGGCTATTCTGTTGCTGATGTTTTGTTTGTGGCAAATGCCCCACTCATACGCCATCGCCATATTCCGATACGATGACTACAAAGCTGCCAATATTCCAGTATTGCCAGTGGCTCAAGGAATTGCTAAAGCCAAGTTGCACATAGTGCTGTATATCGCGGTATTTAGTATTGTGACCGCGCTGCTGCCGTTAACAGGTTATACCGGTACAGCCTTTATGGTGGTCGCTTGTTCAACCAGTTTATGGTGGTTAGCGATGGCCCTGCGTGGCTACCGTAGTGATGTTGATGTGAATGGCTGGGCTCGTCAGGTGTTTGCGTTTTCCATCTTCACTATCACCGCGCTTAGTATCACTATGGCGCTGGATTTCAGAATGGTGACGCCGCAACTGTTCGTCCAGTTGTAAATGCTGCACACTTTGTCTCGTCCTAATATAGGTTGACAGTTTTTAGGCCAGCTCCCGTAGCTGGCCTTTTCTATTGTGCACCTGATTG
>NZ_JARFTS010000020.1:0-69209 GCF_029167175.1 Shewanella sp. A32 | reverse complement strand
CCCAATCAGGTGCACAATAGAAAAGGCCAGCTACGGGAGCTGGCCTAAAAACTGTCAACCTATATTAGGACGAGACAGATGTGACCGATTAAACTTTTAAATTATGCAGTTTTTCCGCTACTAATTGGCCACGCCAACCTTGTAACAACAATGGATTATCGCCTTGTTTGGCGTTCCACAACCAGCCCAGATACTCATTGATATGACGCTTGGACCCCAACATTTCTAATGGAACGTCTTCTTCCTGCGCGATCTGCTCAAGGCATCCCTTAAGCGTTTTGAATGCGGTTTTGTATTCAGGCTTTAACGCCAGTACATCCACCGGATCGGGTAATCGAGAGTAGTCAGTATCTGCAATGATGTTAGCAACATCTTTAGCATGAAAGCGCTTTTCCTGATCTGTCAGTTCTTTCAGGCGCATCACATCATTCACCGTCCGAGGTTGCTTTTTGGCAAGTGCAATCAACGCGTGATCTTTCATGACAAATCCGAGCGCCAGATCTTTTTTCATCGCTTTATCCAGACGCCAAGCGGCCAACCCTTTAAGTACGGCTAGTTCCATTGTCGACAACTGGAAAGCGTTTTTCACTTTCAGATAGGCGGTTTCCCGGTCAGGTGGTGTCAACCGCCCTTCCGTCATTCTGGCACTTTCTTCTAACGCCCATTGATAACGTCCCTGCTGTTCCAGTGTCTGTTTTAACTCAGGGAACAGCCGATAGAGGTAAAGCACGTCATTAGCGGCATAAACCAACTGAGACTGGGTTAGCGGGCGGCTTATCCAGTCGGTACGAGATTCCCCTTTATCCAGCTCCACTCCGAGGTATTGCTGTACCAGCTTAGCATAACCGAGTCCATGTCCTTGCCCAGCAAGACCTGCTGCAATTTGGCTATCCAACAAAGGCGCAGGCTGTATGCCACCATCATGGGCAAATACTTCTAAATCTTCGCTGCAGGAATGCAATAGTTTGGTAATGTGAGGGGCTGTGAGTAATTCCCAAAAGCCGGATAGGTCTTCTATCGCCACCGGATCGATCAGTGTCAAAGTGTGGCCATCATAAGCCTGGATCAACCCAAGGCGGGCATAATAAGTACGCGTACGCACAAACTCGGTGTCCAATACCAGCAACTCACTTTGCCGATACTGCTTCAGCACTGGTGCCAGCGCAGTGCTGCTATCAACATACAGATAATCTTGCAAATCTTACTCCCGGGAATCCTCTGCAACAGCTATAAAAAAACCGGCTGATGCCGGCTTTTTTAGATACTCAGGCGCTTTTCGCTTCGTCCCGGAGTTCCCTGCGCAGGATTTTTCCCACATTGGTTTTTGGCAATTCATCGCGGAATTCTACCAGTTTCGGCACCTTATAGCCCGTTAAATGCTGACGACAATGTTGAATTAACGCTTCTTTAGTAAGCGACTTATCTTTCGCCACCACAAAAATCTTCACCTGTTCGCCACTTATAGGATGTGAGACACCTACTGCTGCAACCTCAAGAACCCCAGGATGCATTACCACCACCTCTTCAACTTCATTGGGAAACACATTGAAGCCAGAAACCAGGATCATGTCCTTCTTACGGTCTACCAAATAGAAAAAGCCTTGAGGATCCATATAACCGATGTCACCGGTCGCGAGCCAGCCATCCTTATCGATAACCTTGGCCGTTTCTTCAGGACGCTTCCAGTAGCCCACCATCACCTGTGGTCCCTTCGCAAAAAGCTCACCGGCTTGCCCTTGCGGCAACGGGTGGCCATCGCTGTCACGCACTTCAATCTGGGTAGATGGCATGGGTAAGCCAATAGATCCGTTATAGCCTTCGAGGTTGTAAGGCGTACCTGCAACGACTGGCGATGCTTCGGTCAGACCATATCCTTCCAGCAATTTGGTTTTAGTCAGTTTCTGCCACTTTTCTGCCACTGCGCGCTGTACCGCCATACCGCCGCCGACGCTCAGCTTCAATCGTGAAAAATCCAATGTGGCGAATTCAGCGTTGTTCAGCAGTGCATTAAACAAGGTGTTCACACCCGTCAGTGCTGTAAACGGAAACTTTTTCAGCTCGGCAATAAAGCCAGGAATATCGCGCGGGTTGGTGATCAGTAGGTTTTGTGCCCCTTTATGCATAAACAAGAACAGGTTAACCGTCAGGGCGAATATATGATATAGCGGCAACGCGGTAACCACCTTTTCTATGCCATCAGTCAATAATGGCGAGTAAGCGCCGTTAGCCTGTAAGACGTTGGCGACCACATTACCGTGACTCAGCATTGCCCCTTTAGAGACCCCTGTCGTCCCCCCGGTATATTGCAGAAATGCAATATCATGACTTTCAATCACCGGCTTTATATATTGCTGATGCTTCCCCACGCGTAAGGCTTTACGCATCGATATCGCACCGGGTAGTGAATATTTGGGGACCATATGCTTGATATACTTCACGACAAAATTCACTAAAGTACGTTTTGGTACGCCCAATAAATCACCGATACCACTGATGATGACGTGCTTTACCGGTGTTTGAGCTACCACTTGCTCTAGGGTATTGGCAAAATTAGACACCACCACAATCGCTTTGGCTTCGCTGTCTACCAATTGGTGTTTTAATTCTCTGGGGGTATATAAAGGATTAACGTTGACCACCACCAAACCCGCCCGCAATATGCCAAAAATGGCAATTGGATATTGCAGCAAGTTTGGCATCATAATCGCGACTTTATCGCCTTTTTTTAATTTGAGTTCATTCTGCAAATACGCAGCAAACGCGCGGCTGCGCTCCTCAAGCTTACGGAATGTCAGATTAGCCCCCATGTTGACGAATGCAGATTGATCAGCAAATCGATTTACTGTCGTTTCAAACATCTCTAGCAATGACTTAAACTGACCTGCGTCTATCTCTGCAGGGACGTCAGCGGGTAAGCTATTAATCCAGGGTTGATCCACAAATCTCTCCTAACATCCAGCATCAGCACGCAACATCACTGTTGTCGTTAAGGCCCATAAAGGGCATACACTGAGTTAAATTCTTATTATCTGAAATCAAAGTCAGCTCGACTTTGAATTTTTCCACTCGGCAAACGCAAAATCATACAAGCGTTTGAATTTTGATCATCATCACACACTTTTTAGGGTTTGCCTAGCCCCCGGTCACGCTTTTACAATCATCAAGGAAGTCATTGATGACTAAGGCAACTTTAGCTGAATTTTCCATATGCAAATGATGATTTCCGGTCAATTGCACTTTAGTCAAATCCAGATACCAAGGGCTAATTTGGGGGAGTAACTCCGCAAGCGAAGCATACCCTTGGGTGCCCGTCAGTAACAGTGACGGCACCGCAATTCCACGCATTAACTGTTCAACTTGAGTAAAGCTTAGGCGCTGTGGAGAATCAGTCCGTAACCGCGGATCTGTACGCCAATAGCGACCATAAACATCCTCTGCCGTATTACGCTCAAGAATTAAGCGACACCAGTTTGGCGCTAAGCCAGTAAGCCGATGCCGAGCATCAACAGCTTTTTCTAGATCACAATAATGACGTGCTTCAGCCGCTTTTTGCTGAGTCTGTGAAAAACTTTTACGCATTCGCGCATGGAGGCGGGAAATGTCTTCAAACAACGGAGCCAACGCTTCTATTAACACTAGAGCGTTAATCCGTTCGGGGAAGGTCGCAGCATAAGCACTTGCCACAATGCCGCCTAATGAATGGCCGACCAAAGTTACCGCTTGCTGTTTGGCCACCACATTTAGCAGACGATGCAAGTCATAAAGATAATCCACCCAGTGCAATGGATAACATCCAGGACGCCAAGGTGATAAACCATGACCCGGCCAATCAATCGCCAATATGCGGTAATTTGCCTGTAGCTGCTGAGCCAATGGTGCAAAACTGTTAGCGTTATCTAACCAACCATGTAATGCAATCAATAAGGGCTTGTCACCACATCCCCAATATCTGGCGGCGATCATCTGGCCATCCAGGTCAATGACCCCATTTTCAGGGCCCGAAGACTGCCATAATTCCATGGTATTGTCAGACGATCCTTTAATTTCCCGATGTTTTGGCGCTGTTAACTTTCCTCGGCGCATTAAAAACAATCACACGCCAGCATAAATAAAATGCCCCCAGACCAACAGCGAACCACAGCATCACCCAGATAACTGACGGGATCATGGTCAAATCCGCCAGCAATGAAGCATCCCCACGCTGACCGAGTCCCAATAAAACGGCCGGACTGGCGAGAGCATTGAGCATGACAATCAAGGCAACCAAGCGCAGACTGCCACGTAATAAGGTGTTATATGTCAGCTTAAGTGGCAGTAAAAACAACACCGCCAAGCTCGCCATAATGGCAATGCTCAGAATATCTCTCGCCCATAACAGTAATGTCAGCAAAACGACAATACCCAGTGCCAAATAACTTTGACGGATACCGCTTCGCAGACAGGACATCAGAAACAGTAATGCCCCCCAGAGCGCAGCGCCGGTATAACCACTAAAACCGATTAACACCGGCCAGCCACCCTGACTAAAACACAGGCCTGACCCATCCGGAAATAATCGAATATGACTTACCACACCACCAGAAATAATCGCGGCTATCCCATGAGACAATTCATGGAAATAACTTTCCAACCAATGGAAGGGCAAAGATATATAAGGCAAACGGGACAGCACCAATGCCAACAGTAATTCGACAAAAAACTGTTTCTTGCCGGGGACTAAGCGCCCAGAAGATTCAACTAACTGCGTCTCAGGCATAAACATCAACGCCAACCATCTGCGCAATACTATCGCGCTGTTCGGCGTACTGAGTCAAAAGATAGGTGGAAATGGCACTAGAGCTGGCCGATGTATCCTGTTCATATTCCACTTTTGCTTGATATTTGGCATCGACCAAATCGTGGTCAATATCAACAGCTGACGTTTCTATTGCGGACGAAGATGCAGCGGGATTGACGATTTTTTCACGAGGTTGAGATACCGGTCGATTACTGGCGACAGCCTGCGACAGATCGGGCGTGTTGTTCAGTGAAACAGACTGAATACTCATGGCTGCACCGCCAATTTACCTTTTATTCAATAGAATTATGCCCTTCCAGGCAGTTTCTTCCAGGCAACCGTATCTCGCAAATATACAGGAGCCAGTTCATCGACAGCGGTTGCGTTACCGCTATACCATTCGTGAACAGCCAGGGTAAGCATGGCACTCGCATCAGGATATTTCACGCTTTCCAATAAGGTCAAGTTATCGATGTTAAGAATAAGATCCGGATAGGTTTCAAAACCGCTACCACAGGCAAATACCGACGCAGCATCATTAAATGGCGACACCAACGCTTCAGGAGCGGTAACTTGCTCCGCACCAATCAACACCGCTAGTCCTTCCTGAGCTTCAAAACACCCCCAATAGATCTCCCCCATGCGAGCATCAATCGCACTGATAACATAACGCGCATTAGCTGTTTCAATGGCCTTCTGTGCCATCGCTGCCAACGTTGAGATACCAACAACCGGAATATCCCGTGCTAATGCCAGTCCCTGAGTCATAGAAGTACAAATACGAATGCCGGTAAAACTGCCAGGCCCACGACCATAAGCGATGAGACCTACATCCGCCATGGATAACTTTGCGTGGGTCAGCAAACCATCAATCATCGGGAGCAAACGTTGGCTGTGTTCTCTTGGGGCATCTTCTGCAACTGACTCACGACCTTCTGGCCACAACAACGCGGCAGAACACAGTTCAGTACAGGTATCCAGCGCCAGAATCACTGCTGGCAACGTTTGATTAGCATTCATCTATTGACCTCGACTGCCGGACATCCAATCATGCCAGCTGATTTTTAACGGCGGCGATCATACCACCAATCCCCGATAAGCCAAGTTTAACAGGCCATAAAACCGGCTTAAGCCCGACGCGCTGACTATATAGTTCACAAATTGCGCATATACATTGACCTGCCACAGCTATCACCGGATGTTTCGTGATATGTTTCAAAGTATCATTAACTGTCTAACAGTTATGCTCTGGCTAATTTTCCGGGGCGATTGGCGAACTTTGGATAATATCGTTTGCCATAGTGACAAGCCTCATCAGCAAACAAAGGAATTTTCATGTCTGATCAATGTAATCACACTCATACTTTCAAAACCCCGCTACGTCGCTTGCGCCGTCTGCGTACTTCTGAAGCTATGCGTGCTATGGTCCGGGAAAACTTTATTTCTCTGGACGACCTGATCCATCCGATTTTTATTGAAGAAGGCATTTCTGCTCCAGTTGAAATCCGTACACTGCCTGGCATCAGCCGTTTCCCGGAAACCATGTTGGAACAAGAAATTAAGGAACTGCAAAAGCTGGGTGTTAAATATGTAATGCCTTTCGGGATCTCTCATCATAAGGATGCCGTGGGTAGCGACACTTGGAATGATGAAGGTTTGCTAGCACGCATGGTGCGCACCATTAAGCAGACTGCACCAGAAATGATCGTCATTCCTGATATCTGTTTCTGTGAATACACAGATCATGGCCATTGCGGCGTGATTGAACACATTCATGATGATGTACACGTGTGCAACGATGCCACCGTTGAAAATCTGGTAAAACAGGCGATCTGTGCTGCCAAAGCAGGTGCCGATATGCTGGCCCCATCAGCCATGATGGATGGTCAGATCCGCGCCATGCGTGATGGCCTGGACGCTGCAGGTTATGAAAACGTGTCCATTCTCGCTCACTCAGCAAAATTTGCTTCCGCATTTTACGGTCCATTCCGTGAAGCCGTGGCCAGTGAGCTGAAGGGCAACCGCAAAGGTTATCAGTTGGATTGTGCCGACGGTCGCCAAGCCATGGTGGAAGCGCTGCTGGATGAAGAAGAAGGCGCCGATATCCTGATGGTAAAACCCGGGACACCATACCTGGACGTACTGGCTCGCTTACGTGACCGCACGGATCTGCCATTGGCGGCTTATCATGTGGGTGGTGAATACGCTGGGATCAAGTTTGCCGCATTGGCAGGTGCACTGGATGAACGTGCCGTGGTCACTGAAAGCTTTATCGGTTTCAAACGTGCCGGGGCCAGCCTGATTGTCAGCTATTACACCAAACAGTTTGCTGAATGGCTAGCGGCTGATAAAAACGCTTAAATTATTAATCAATTAATGCTCGTAAAAGAGGAGGCCAATGCCTCCTCTTTGGCTTGGATGATCTTTCATAACCGCAGCATCATTTAGTGAACACGCACAAGTATCCCGCTGATTGCTAGTTATTTTATCTCGTGCAGAAATTTCATCGCCTTGGCAAGATCTCGGGTTCTCGCCGTCGGTGGCAGCGAATTCAAAAATGCACTGCCATACGGCCGATTGACAATACGGTTATCGCATAGGATCAACACTCCGCGGTCGTGTTCATCACGGATTAAACGACCAAAGCCCTGCTTCAATGCAATCACCGCCTGAGGCAGAGAAATATCATTAAATGGATCACCACCGCGCCGGTGCAGTTCAGCAGCACGAGCACGATAAAGATTATCATCCGGCGATACAAACGGCAGCTTATCGATAATCACGCAGGACAGCAGATGACCGCGGACATCTACCCCTTCCCAGAAACTGCCAGTGCCCAGCAATACCGCATTACCAAGTTGTCGGAATTTTTTCAGTAAACTCTGTTTACCGGCACTGCCTTGCACCAGTAACGGAAAATTACAGCGCCCGCGAAGTTCTAACGCCACACGCTCCAACATCCGATGGCTGGTAAACAGAATAAACGTACGTCCCTTCGCGGCAGATATCGCCTCTAAGCAGATACTGACCAGTCGCTGCAGCTGATAATCGGAGTCGCTGCGCACATCTGCCAGTTGTCTTGGCACACAGAATAATGCCTGTCGCTGGTAGTCAAAGGGGCTATCAAGGATCATCTCGCGGCAATCTTGCAATCCCAAACCAACAGCAAAATGTCGTAATTCACGATTCACCTGCAGCGTTGCCGATGTAAACACCCAGCGGCAATCAGCATTAAATAGTTGTTGGCATTCCCGAGTGACATCAATCGGAGCCATTCGTAGTAACGGCAGACGTCCGGTTAATTCCAACGAATAGGCTGCACTGGGATTATCACAATCAAGGAATTGCTTTAACTTAGTAAGATACTCCAGCCACTTTTCAAAACAATCATCTAACAGCTCACTGCGGCCAACGTGCGCTAACAATAGCCGTTGCAACGCCTGAAACTCTTCCAGTAACTGCCAGCTACGCCCTGCAATGTTTTTATCGGCAAGTAACACGCGCCAGTCACTCTGCGCTGTCTGCAAACACTCCTGAACCCAATCGGTTAAACGACTCATACAGCGACGTGCCAGTTCTCCGAGTTGACCAGTATCACGTAGTTCATTGAGATACACATCTTCTATACGGCCCAACAGTCGTTCCATTGCCCCCAAAGACAACTGTTGACCAAAATAACTTACAGCAATATCTGGCAGTTGGTGCGCTTCGTCAAACACCAGCATGTCTGCTTTGGGGAGTAACTCAGCAAACCCGGTATCTTTTAACACCCAATCAGCAAAAAACAGATGGTGATTAATCACGATGATTTTAGCGTCTAAGGTTTTTAATCGGGCGTTACGGGTAAAACACTGCTCATAAAATTCACAACGTTTGCCAATACAGGTTTCACGGGTGGAGGCGACTAATCCCAGTGCCGGCGACTGCTCAGAAACTGTGGCAATCATGCCTAAATCCCCATCAACGCTGGCAGTCGCCCATTGTTGCACCCGCAACAGATCGTCCAGCGTTTGTGCCTCAAGACTTTGGGCGCCATCCAGTTGCTGTTGCAATCCGAGTTGACACAGATAGTTATTGCGGCCTTTTAGCAACGCCACTTTCGGGGCGATATCCAACATCCTCAAAAGCGCCGGAATATCTTTATAGAACAATTGCTCCTGCAGATTCTTACTGCCGGTGGACACAATCACCTGCTTACCAGAGAGCAATGCAGGAATTAAATAGCCGAAGGTTTTGCCCACGCCAGTCCCTGCTTCCAAAACCAGTTTACCTTTAGGGCTGTCAAGGGTGTCAGCAACCGCTTGCGCCATAGTTAGCTGCTGGGGCCGAGGTTTATATCCTTTAATCCCTTGTGCTAAGGCGCCTTCTGGGGAAAAAGCCAATATGACTTCTTTAAGCAAACGGCTAATGATCTGGCTCCGAACATTGCTAACGGCATAAGGGTGCATTATCCCCGAACCACCCAATTCAGCAAGTCTATCCACCATATCCGTGTTAATGCTGCAAAACTTGGAGTGCATGATGATGCAATTTAAAAAAACGTGAATTAATGGTTGCAAATGGCAAACAAAGGGATTAGTTTAAAGCCCATCATGACATGCCCTTTATGCCGGTGTGTCAAACAGAACCGAATTAGGATTGAATTAATGAAACAGCTCCAGACTGCTATCCACCATCACCATCATAAGCGGTAGCCTTCGGAGCTGACTGCCGAAGGTGCTATTCCTTCTGGCGGTTGATTCAAACGACTTAACACCCCCGGAAGGAATTCCGGGGGTGTTTCGTTTTAAACGTTAAAATTTTTGAATCAACAATCAGGAAATAGCCAGAATGACTGCATCAAACCGATTAAGAATTGCCATACAGAAATCCGGACGTTTGTCCGAAGAATCTCAGAAACTGCTGAAAAAATGCGGTGTTAAGTTCAATGTTAATGAACAACGGTTGATTGCTCACGCCGATAATATGCCTATCGATCTGTTGCGTGTACGCGACGATGATATTCCTGGACTGGTCATGGATGGGGTGGTGGATCTTGGCATCATTGGTGAAAACGTTCTTGAAGAAGAAGAGATTGAACGCCAAAGCTTGGGAATGCCATCAGAATACCAGAAGTTAAAACAATTGGATTTCGGCGGTTGTCGCTTATCGTTGGCGGTCCCTAAAGAGTTCACCTATCAGGACGCGTATTCATTGGAAGGATTGCGTATCGCAACCTCCTACCCTAACCTGCTTCGCCGCTTTATGCAGAATAAGGGCATAAATTTTCGGAGTTGTCTGTTAAAAGGCTCGGTAGAAGTGGCACCTCGTGCCGGACTGGCTGATGGTATCTGTGATCTCGTGTCGACAGGTGCCACTTTGGAAGCTAATGGTCTGTACGAAACCGAGGTCATTTACCGTTCAATGGCCTGTATCATTCAATCACAACAACCACAGTCTGACGAAAAGCAGCAGTTAATTGATACCCTTTTGAGTCGCATTAACGGCGTGATCCGAGCGCGTGGCAGCAAATACATTCTGTTGCACGCTCCCGTCGATGCCCTGGAACAAATTGTCGCGTTATTACCTGGCGCCGAAAATCCAACGGTACTGCCGTTGAAAAACGACACCTCCCGCGTGGCAGTGCATGCTGTTAGCAGTGAAGATCTGTTCTGGGACACCATGGAGCAGTTGACCTCGTTGGGTGCCAGTTCCATTCTGGTAATGCCGATTGAAAAAATGATGGGGTAATAAATTATGCAAACCCTCAACTGGAACCAGCTTGATGCAGACGCCAAAGCCGCAGCGTTAAAGCGTTCGCCACTGGTCGGTGATAATGCACTCGAGCAGCAAGTTGCCGACATCATTGCAAATGTTCGCAAAAATGGTGATGCCGCCCTGCGTGATTACAGCCGCCGTTTTGACAAGGCCGAGATCCAAAATATCCGCTTATCCGATGCAGAGATCCTTACGGCCTCTGCGCGTGTCAGTGATGAGTTGAAAGCGGCTATCCAAGTCGCAATGGCCAATATCCGTCGCTTTCATGAAGCGCAGAAACCCGCCACGATTGCACTGGATACCCAAGCCGGGATCCGTTGTGAACTCCACACTGAAGCGATTGAAGCCGTCGGCCTGTATATTCCCGGTGGCAGTGCGCCACTGATATCGACAGTAATGATGCTGGCGTTGCCTGCCAGTATCGCCGGTTGCGAGCGTCGGGTGCTGGTAAGCCCGCCACCGATCAATGATGCCATCGTGTACGCTGCCACTGCCTGCGGCGTGAATGAAATCTACCAGGTTGGCGGTGCCCAGGCGATTGCTGCACTGGCATTTGGTACCGAATCAATTACTCCGGTGGACAAGATTTTTGGTCCGGGCAACCGTTATGTGACTGAAGCCAAAAGCCAAGTTTCTCGGGACAACCAAGCCTGTGTCAGCATTGATATGCCTGCGGGTCCATCCGAGGTATTAGTCATTGCCGATGCCAAGGCCAATCCAGTGTTTATTGCCGCAGACTTGCTGTCACAGGCTGAACACGGCCCAGACTCGCAGGTAATGCTGGTGACTGATAGTCAAGCAGTAGCAACCGCAGTCGCACAAGAGGTTGAACGTCAGTTGGCAACGTTGCCGCGCGCTGAAATCGCCCGGAAGGCGCTGTTTTGCAGCCGAACACTGCTCGTTAGCGATATGCAGCAGGCGGCAGAGGTATCAAACCGTTATGGCCCGGAACACTTGATCCTGCAAACACAGCAACCCCGAGAAATACTCAAGCGTATTCGTGCCGCCGGTTCAGTGTTTGTCGGCCCCTATACGCCAGAGTCTGTCGGTGATTACGCCAGCGGCACTAATCACGTGTTACCCACCTATGGCTATAGTCGAACAGTTTCCAGCTTATCGTTAGCGGACTTCTGTCGCCGTTTCACCGTACAGGAACTTTCTGCACAAGGGCTGCAAGGATTAGGTGATACAGTAATGACTCTCGCAGCTGCCGAACAATTAGATGCCCACAAAAATGCAGTGGCGTTACGCCTGGCAACCCTTAACGCGGATGGAGAAGTACGATGAGTGAGGCGACGTTAAATCTGGCACAGCGACTGGCTCGTCCTGAACTTTTAGACCTTGAGCCTTATCAAAGTGCACGCCGCATCGGTGGTCGAGGCGATATCTGGATCAATGCCAATGAAAGTCCATTTAATCGAACAGATTTACCAAGATTAAACCGTTACCCAGAGTGTCAGCCACCCGCATTGATTGCCGCCTACAGCCGCTATGTCGGCATCGATAGCAAGCACGTTGTGTGCAGTCGTGGCGCGGACGAAGCAATTGAGCTGCTTATCCGAACCTTCTGCATTCCCGGTAAAGACAGCATTGCCTTATTCGGTCCCACATATGGCATGTATAGTATCAGCGCCCGTACTTTTAATGTAGGGGTGGTATCAATGTCGCTGACGCCGGAGTACGGTTTGCCCGACGATCTCAGTGCGGTTAAAGGTTGCAAGCTGGTGTTTATCTGCAACCCGAATAACCCGACCGGAACGCTAATCCGCCCCGAAAAGATTGAAAGTGTGCTGCAAACGTTACCCGAGCAGCTAGTCGTAGTTGATGAAGCGTATATTGAGTTCAGTCCAGAATACTCAGTGGTAGCACTGCTGGATAAGTACCCTAATCTGGTGATCTTACGTACACTTTCGAAAGCTTTTGCATTGGCCGGTGCGCGTTGCGGTTTTACGCTGGCATCAGCAGATGTTGTCGCCATGATCATGCTAGTGATTGCGCCATATCCCGTACCTTTACCCGTTTCAGTGCTTGCGGAACGCGCCCTTAGTGAAGCGGGATTGGACAATATGCGTGCCGATGTGCAGTTGCTGATCCAGCAAGGACAACGTTTAGCCGATTGTCTGGAACAACTGGGGGCTAAAGTGCTGCCCACTGGGGCGAACTTTGTGCTGGCATATTTTGATGATATCCAGAGCGTGGCCCAGGGACTAAAGGATGCTGGCATCGTTGCCAGAGCTTACAAAGATCCTCGATTGGTAGATGCCATTCGCTTTAGTTATAGCGATGAACGCGAGACTGACTTAATCATTGCAGCATTGAAAAAAATACTAAACTAACCGACCCTACACAGATACTGGACAACCGGTACAAGGTAAGCCCATGAGCCAAAAGATACTTTTTATTGACCGTGACGGTACGCTGGTGGAAGAGCCGGCCATAGATAAGCAACTCGACCGACTTGACAAGTTGGTGTTTGAACCACAGGTGATCCCGGCGTTGCTCAAATTGCAGAACGCTGGCTTTAAACTGGTGATGGTGTCCAATCAAGATGGTCTGGGAACAGATTCATTTCCTCAGGCAGATTTTGATGCCCCCCATAATCTGATGATGCAGATTTTCAACAGTCAGGGGGTGGCATTCGATGATGTGCTCATCTGTCCACATTTCCCCGGAGATAACTGCAGTTGCCGTAAACCCAAGCTGGGCTTGGTAAAAGATTATCTCACCGGCGGTAAAATTGATTTTACCCGCTCAGCCGTGATTGGTGATCGGGAAACCGATATTGCACTGGCTGATGCCATGGGCCTTAAAAGCTTCAAATATCAGCGTGGCGTATTAGGCTGGCAACAGATTGCTGATGAGCTGTTGTCGCGCCACCGCACCGCCAAAGTGGTGCGAACCACGCGAGAAACCGATATTCGTGTCACTGTCGATTTGGATAACCCTGGTCACAACGACATCAATACCGGGATCGGCTTTTTTGATCACATGTTGGACCAGATTGCCACCCACGGTAATTTCCGTTTGAGTGTGCAGGTTAAAGGCGATCTGCATATCGATGACCACCACAGTGTGGAAGATACCGGATTGGCACTAGGCGATGCCCTACGGCAGGCATTGGGTGACAAACGCGGCATTGGTCGTTTTGGTTTCAGCTTGCCGATGGATGAAGCCCGTGGCGAATGTTTACTGGACCTTTCTGGCCGACCTTTTATTAAATTCAACGCTGAATTCAACCGTGACAAAGTGGGCGAACTGGCCACTGAGATGGTACCGCACTTTTTCCGCTCCTTTGCGGACGGGTTACGCTGTACGCTGCATATTGGTTGCGATGGCGATAACGAACATCATAAGGTTGAAGCCTTATTTAAAGCTTTGGGCCGCGCACTAAGACAAGCCATTCGCGTGGAAGGCGATGCACTTCCCTCAAGTAAAGGAGTCTTGTGATGAGCGAAACTGTCATTATCGATACCGGATGTGCCAATCTGAGTTCAGTGCGTTTCGCGTTTGAACGTTTGGGTGCCGATGTCAGTGTCAGCGATGATCCTGCGGTGATCCAAGCAGCCACCCGAGTGATCCTGCCCGGCGTGGGTAGTGCGCCGGCAGCGATGCAGTCAATCCGCCAGAAACAACTGGTGGAAGTGATCCAGGGCCTGACGCAACCGGTGCTTGGCGTTTGTCTGGGCATGCAACTGATGACTGAATTTTCCACAGAGCGCGGTGAAAAAGACGAAGACACTCAGTGTCTGGGCTTAATTCCCACCTCTGTTCGTGAACTCGATACCCAGCAACTGCCCACACCCCACATGGGGTGGAACCAGCTGTCGCCCGTAATCATAAATCAGCAACCACATCCGTTATTTGCTGGCATCAGCGAAGGTGACTTTGTCTATTTTGTGCATTCATTTTGCGCGCCTGTCAGCGATTACAGCATCGCCCTCAGCGAGTATGGCGAACCGTTTAGCGCGGCAATTGCCAATGGTAATTTTATGGGCGTGCAATTCCATCCAGAAAAAAGTGCCGCCGTTGGAGCCAGAATCCTGCAGAACTTTCTGAAAATGACCAAGGAAAGTCTTAGTGGAGGTGCGGCATGATTATTCCGGCAATTGATCTGATTGATGGTCAGGTGGTGCGCCTGTATCAGGGCGACTATGGCCAACAGACTACATTTGATTACAGCCCACTTGAACAATTGCAGTCTTATGAGCGCCAGGGTGCCAAATTACTGCATCTGGTAGATCTTACCGGTGCGAAAGATCCACAAAAGCGCCAGACAGCACTGATTGCCCGACTTGCGGCGGGACTCCAGACCCCACTGCAAGTGGGCGGCGGGATCCGTAGTCATGAGCAAGTAAAAGAATTGCTGCAATCGGGAGTCTATCGAGTCGTGATAGGTTCCTTAGCCGTTAAGCAGCCCGAATTAGTCAAACAATGGTTTGCGGAATTTGGCGCGGAGCGTATTTGTCTGGCACTGGATGTCAATATCGACACAGATGGCACTAAAGTTGTTGCCGTTGCTGGCTGGCAAAGCGGCGGCGGGAAAACGTTGGAATCCTTAGTGGCAGAATTCACTCCTGTCGGTCTCAAACACGCATTGGTAACCGATATCAGTCGAGATGGCACCATGACCGGTGCGAATAATGCGCTCTACCACGAATTGGCCGAAAGCTATCCCAATATTCAGTGGCAGGCCTCTGGCGGTATTGCATCACTGGCTGACGTTGCTGCGGTTCGCGACAGCGGTGCCAGTGGCATTATTATTGGCAAAGCGCTACTCACTCAACAATTTAGCGTCACGGAGGCAATCCAATGTTGGCCAAACGCATAGTTCCCTGTCTGGATGTCAAAGCCGGTAAGGTGGTCAAGGGCGTGCAATTTCGTAACCATGAAATTGTTGGTGACATCGTACCGCTGGCACAACGTTACGCTGCTGAAGGTGCTGATGAACTGGTGTTTTATGATATTACGGCCAGTGCTCACGATCGTACTGTTGATAAATCCTGGGTCAGCCGGGTAGCACAGCAGATTGATATCCCCTTTTGTGTCGCTGGAGGCATCCGTTCCATTGAGCAAGCACGGGAAATTCTGGCATTTGGCGCCGATAAAATCTCCATCAACTCCCCGGCATTATCGGATCCCAGTCTGATCCGGCGCTTACACGATGAATTTGGCCGTCAGTGTGTGGTTGTGGGTATCGACTCCTTCTATGACGCTGCCAGCGACAGTTATAAAGTGAAGCAGTTTACCGGAGATGAAGCCGCCACCCGCGACACTCAGTGGTACACATTGGATTGGGTGGAAGAAGCACAGAAGCAAGGCTGTGGCGAAATTGTCCTTAATGTGATGAATCAAGATGGCGTACGTCAGGGCTACGATATCAACCAACTATCCAAGGTTCGTAGCGTTTGTGACGTCCCATTAATCGCCTCCGGTGGTGCTGGTGCAATGGAACATTTTCGCGATGTATTCATTGATGCCGGTGTCGATGCTGCATTAGCCGCCAGTGTGTTCCATAAAGGTATTATTCCGATCCCGGAATTGAAACAGTATTTGCGCAACGCGGGTATCTGTATCCGCAATGACCAACCGCTGCAAGCATAAACAGGAAGTAACATGACTCAATCAGAAACCCCCTCTTGTACCATGACGCCAGAACAGCAGCAGACATTGCTGAATGAACTGGATTGGGATAAACAACAGGGTCTAGTGCCTGCAATCGTGCAGGATTTTCACTCCGCAAAAGTCCTGATGCTGGGCTATATGAACCCGGAAGCACTGCAGACCAGCTTTGCTAAAGGCCTGGTAACCTTCTACAGCCGCAGTAAACAACGGTTATGGACGAAAGGTGAAACCTCAGGTAACCATCTGCAACTGGTATCCATTGCCATGGATTGCGACCGTGACACATTGTTGGTTCAGGCAGTACCGACCGGTCCTACCTGCCATAAAGGCACCGATAGCTGCTGGGACGGCGAAGTGCATCCTTTTATGCATCAACTCCAAGAATTAATTCACGGCCGCAAAAATGCCGATCCATCCACCAGCTATACCGCGTCACTGTTTGCCCGTGGCACCAAGCGGATCTCACAAAAGGTAGGAGAAGAAGGCCTGGAAACAGCACTGGCGGCAGCGACGCATGACAAGTTTGAACTGGTCAATGAAGCTTCTGACCTGATCTACCACCTGTTTGTACTGTTGGAAGATCAGGAGCTGTCATTGGCAGACATCAACGCTAATCTGGCGTTACGCCACCAGAAAGCCGGCAAGTAACCCGCTAAAAACGACAAAGGCGATCTATCAGCGATCGCCTTTTTGCTATTCAAGCAGCTTTTTCAGGCCGCAACTATCTGTTGTTGGGCTCGCAACGCAAACAAACGATCGTGCATAACCTTGATGGTCTCGAATTTTTGCAGCGACTTCGTGTCACTCAACATGCATTCCTGATCCAACATCATCACGGTAGAGGCTTGCAGATTTGTCTCGATTACCAATACCAGAATACGTTCACCACGGCATTTCACATTGAATAATTTACCGGCTTCACTATAGACACATACATCACTGCTTTCAAAAAACCAGGACTTCGGCATTTGTGGCTTTTGTAGAAACCGTGCGGCGGTAGCATTCAATGCCAATTGAACCAGGCAAGCATCAGGCAATGACAAACGCTTGCTCAGGCAATCCAGTAATTCAATATAATATCTGGCATGGTCCACATTGAATTCGAACTCACTGAGTGCATCTGGAATTAACGTCTTGGATTTGTAAGGGGTTAGAAATTCTAACTCTGAGCCCAGGGTTATACCCAAGACCCCATATGAGTCATCATATTTCCATTGCCAGCAACTTTCAGGCATTAATAACATAGCGTAGTCCAACCGACTTTTATTATTATGGAAAGATAGTAGATGATATTTTATCCAATAGCAAAATATAGTTTAAATATTTTGCACTACTTTTCAACATTAAATATTTAAGATCGAAAGATTAAGTGAGATCGTAGATATAAAAAAGGATCGCCACGCGATCCTTTTGATCAATTATCGCTCTTTACGATCTTATTTTTTATTTCTGGATCGATATGCTTCTACAATATCTCTAATCAGTTTTGGTCCCTGATAAATAAAGCCAGAATAAATCTGAATTAATTGTGCCCCCGCATCCAGTTTGGCCATCGCATCTTCAGCACAGATAACGCCACCACAACCAAGTATTGGCACCTGCCCTTGCAAGCAATCCGCCAGTTGTTTAATCACCTTGGTGGATAGCTCATTTAATGGCTTGCCGCTCAAGCCACCTGTTTCATTTGAATTAGCCAAGCCACTCACGCCATCACGACTTAATGTTGTATTCGTCGCAATAACGCCATCAAACTTATTTCTGATCAGTGCATCGGCTATTTTCTCAATTTCATCTTGAGATAAATCAGGTGCAATTTTAAGTGCTACTGGAACATATTTCTGATATTTGTCAGCTAATGCTTTTTGCTTTTCTTTAAGACTGGCTAACAAATCTTCCAACAACTCACCATATTGCATGGTGCGTAGTCCGGGAGTATTGGGTGATGAAATATTAACCGCAATATAGTCTGCATATGGATAAACTTTATCCATACAGATCAAATAATCATCTTTGCCCTGTTCGACGGGGGTGTCTTTATTTTTACCAATATTGACCCCGACCACAGCTTTAGATTTACGCGCCAGTAAATTTTTAACCAGATTATCGACGCCTTTATTATTAAATCCCATACGGTTAATAATCGCTTTCGCAGGCTTAATACGAAACAACCGCGGCTTATCATTACCTGGCTGAGGCCTCGGTGTGACGGTTCCCACCTCGATATGGCCAAATCCCATCGCAGCAAAAGCATCGATTGCTTCCCCGTCTTTATCCATCCCGGCAGCCAGTCCCACTGGATTAGGAAAGGTTACGCCCATAAATTCCACTGGAACCGGCGCAATATCTTGGGCATAAAAACAGTTCAAAGGGTTGTTTGCAGAGGCCTTTAGGCCAGTCATAGCGAAATTATGGGCCACTTCCGGGTCCATCTGAAACATCACCTTTTGCGCGATTTTATAAAACATGTGTTCTCCTAGACCTAAAAAAAGCCCCGGCAAATGCCAGGGCTCTTGTTGTTATTATATATTAACCATGCCCTTCACAATGCAAAATCAGCAGGTTCAGTTCACGCAGTGCCACAGAGAACTTGGCGAACTCATGAACACCTGATGTTTTGAAGTCAGCCAGCATCAGGAACCAACGTTCCAGCAACAGCTGATGACCTTCAATCCACTGGGCGATCACCACTTCTGCATCGCATTCAGTCGCACAACTTCTCAGAACGACAGAACTGAGTGAACGTTGCTGCCAGTCCAGATCTTCGCGGAACGCCGCCCTAGCCAAGACCTGCCAATGGTTAGACGCAGGCTGAGCATTAATCTGTTCCAGGAACCAGTGCAATTCAATGCGCGCGCCAAGCTTGTAATAAGTCTCAGCAACCAGCGCAACAGTTTTGTTCTGCTGCTGTACTATCTGCGCAATGTCCAGAGTACAGAACAGTGTGCTCATCTTACCCACCAAACTCGCTACTGCTGTGGGTACCGCTTCGCGCTCCAGCGCTGCGATTTCGTCAGCAATGCCCTGCCATTCACCTTCCTGGAGGTAATGGTGAAGATTATCGCGCAGATCTTCAAACACAGGTTTGAAGAAAGCAACATTCTGTTCAACATTCAGATTGCGGTTACGGTTACGTAATAACCAGCGGGTTGAGCGACGCATGTTACGACGTAACTGATGCAACATTTCACTTTGCACCACGGCCGGAACCACGCCATTCAGGTCATCAATCGCCTGAATTAATTCACCCATACCGAATATTTCTCTAGCCATAGCGTAACAGATGGCAGATTCTGCAACTGAGGCACCAGTCTCATCCTGCATACGCTGAATGAAATTCATGCCCATTTCGTTGACGAGTTCATTGGCAAGTGAGGTAGCGATGATCTCACCACGCAGCGGATGAGTGCCCATCTTGTCGGCATACAGTTTCTGCAGTTTCTGTGGGAAATACGCCACCAGTAACTGACTCAACCAAGAGTCCTCGGTCACTTCCGGTGTAACCAACTGCTCTTTAAGCAACATTTTACTGTAAGCCACCAGCACAGACAGCTCTGGACGAGTTAGGCCACGGTTGTTGGCCAGTCGCTCAGTCAGTTCCTCTTCAGATGGCAGGAACTCCAGCGCACGGTCAAGCTTGCCTTCTTTTTCCAAGTAATGAATGAAGCGGATATGCTCTTTCAGCTGCTCAGCCGCATGTACCTGTGTAACCGACAAGGTGCGAGTCTGCTGTTCACAATCCTGAATCACGATATCAGCCACTTCGTCCGTCATTTGTTCCAGCAGGCTGTTACGTTGTTTAACCGTCAGATCCCCTTCTGCTACCAGGCTGTTAAGCAGGATCTTGATGTTAACTTCGTTATCGGAACAATCCACGCCACCAACGTTGTCCACAAAGTCGGTATTCATGCGACCACCATTGGCGGCGTATTCGATACGACCCAATTGGGTACAGCCGAGGTTACCGCCTTCACCGATGATCTTTGCCCGAACATCAGCACCATTAACCCGCAACGCATCGTTTGCACGGTCACCAACATCTGCATTGGTTTCATGGCTGGATTTTACATAAGTACCGATACCACCATTCCATAACAGATCCACTGGCATTTTCAGCAACTCTTTGATGAGTTCGCTTGGAGTCATGGATGCTTTATCTGTCGCCAGCATAGTTTTCATTTCTGGGGTCAGATTGATGGCTTTAGCACTTCTGAGGAAAATACCACCGCCCTTGGAGATCAACTTACGATTGTAGTCATCCCAAGTGGAGCGCGGCAGATCGAACAGCCGTTGCCGTTCCACGAAGCTTTTCGCCGCATCCGGTGTCGGGTCGATAAAGATGTGCATGTGGTTGAACGCCGCCTGCAAGCGAGTGTGTTCAGATAACAACATACCGTTACCAAACACGTCTCCCGCCATATCACCAATACCGACGCAGGTGAAATCGCTAGTCTGGCAATCAATGCCCACTTCGCGGAAATGCCGTTTAACAGATTCCCAGGCACCCTTAGCGGTGATCCCCATTTTCTTATGGTCGTAACCATTAGAACCACCAGAAGCAAAGGCATCTCCCAGCCAGAAGTTATATTCCAGCGAAATCGCATTAGCGATATCGGAGAAGGTTGCGGTACCTTTATCGGCGGCGACTACCAGATAAGGGTCATCATCATCGTGGCGCACTACGTCAACAGGCGGAACCACCTCTTTATTGACGATGTTATCAGTAATATCCAGCAGACCGTGGATGAAGATCCGGTAACATGCCTGACCTTCTTGGAACACGGCTTCACGGCCACCGTCGGTAGGCATCTGCTTGCAGACAAAACCACCTTTGGCACCCACAGGCACGATTACGGTGTTTTTCACCTGCTGGGCTTTCACCAGACCGAGGACTTCAGTACGGAAGTCTTCACGACGATCGGACCAGCGCAGGCCGCCACGGGCAACGCGCCCACCACGCAGATGCACCCCTTCAACCCGCGGGCTATAAACGAAAATTTCGTACTTAGGCAGCGGTTTTGGCATTTCAGGGATCAAATCTGGAGAGAACTTAAAGGAGATATAATCCTTTGACTCTCCCGCAGCATCGAGCTGATAGAAGTTAGTTCGTACGGTGGCATTAATCAGTGCCAGATAACGACGAATAATACGATCATCGTCCAGGCTTGCCACGTCTTCTAAGCGCAGCGCAATCTGCTCTTCAAACTTACTGGTAGTGCGGGTTTTCAGCTTCGGATTGAACTTACGGATGAACATTTTCACCAGCGAGTCAGCAATCTGAGGGTAACGGCTGAATGTCTCTTCGATATATGCCTGACTGAAAGTGGCGTCAATCTGACGCATATATTTGGCATAGGCACGCAAAATCGAGACTTCGCGACCAGACAGGCCGGTAGCTAACACCAAACGGTTGAAGCCGTCATCTTCCAGTTTCTTCTGCCATACCAGCGACAGCGCATTTTGAAAGCGGTCCTGACTATCAGTCAGATCTTCAGAAGCTGACCGCTGCACCGTCATCAGGAAGTCGAGGATCCAGAAAGTCTTGCTATCGGTGGTTGCTACTTCGTAAGGACGTTCGTTGATCACCCGCAAACCAAAGTTTTCCAACATCGGCAATACATCTGATAACGGGATCGGCTCGTCTTTGTGGAACAATTTCAGACGCACAGTGCTACTGTTAACTTCCGCTTCCTGTGGTTGATAAAACAGCATGCCAAGTTTGTGTTCATCATCTAACGCTTCCAACTGACGAATATCAACTACCGCGGAGGTAGGCAGCACATCGCCCTTGTAGCTTTGCGGGAAAGCGGAATCATAGCGTTTAAAGTAACGGTTACCCTGTTCTTCGCCAATGGCACTGACCAGAGCATTTGCAAGTTTGTCGTCCCAGGAACGGGCGGCTTCGATTAGGTTGTTTTCTATAGCAGCCACGTCTACATCCACATCATTGTTATTGTCTACTTTCACGATGTAATGAGTCCGACATAAAGATGATTCGGAGAAATAAGTAGTGAATTCTACTTCCTCATTACTCTTAAAGGTTTGCGCTAAAATACGCTGAGTATCCTGTCTGAGCTTAGTGTTGTATCTGTCTTTGGAGACATAAACCAGGCAGGAGAGAAAACGTCCAAAGGCATCTTTACGGACAAACAGTTTCAGTTTGTCACGGTCCTGCATCTCCAGCACGCCATGTGCAACACTTGCCAAATCTTCCACAGATGCCTGAATAATTTCATCGCGCGGCAAATTTTCAAGGATATTCAGCAAGGTCTTGTAATCATGAGAACGCGGGCCTAGTCCAGAAAGGTCCATAATCCGCTGCACCTTGTCAGCCAACAGCGGAATAGAGCGCGGACTCCGGTTGTACACATTGGAAACGTACAAACCCACAAAGCGATCTTCACCGATAACATTGCCTTGCTTATCAAAACGCTTGATGCCGATGTAGTCCACGTAGGCAGGGCGATGCACTCGGCTCTTGGCTGAGCCCTTGGTCAACACCAATAACGAACTATTAAGGGCTTCACGGCGGGCCGTTTCTGATAAGGATGACAGCATCAAACCGTGTTCTGGTTGTTCTTTCCCAGGTTTGCTCATCAACCCCAGGCTGGAGGTCATATCAGGGACTAACTCGACATCACCAGCAACTCGGCGCAATTCATAGAAACGGTAACCCAACAACGTGAAATGATGATCGTTGAGATAACTCAGGTAATTAACCGCTTCTTCGAGCTCTTTAGCATCGCCGGGGAATGGCCGTTTTGGCAGCTCAGCGATGATATTAGCGAGCTTTTCTGTCATCGGCTGCCAGTCTTTTACCGCAGCAGAGACATCATGAAGCACAATTTCGATCTCTTTTTCTAGATGCTTGATATCTTTTTCACTGCTCTGACGGTCAATTTCTATCAGGAACACTGCCACTTTATCAGAGTCTTCACGACTGCCTTTAACACGAGTGACACCAGTGATCTGATCTTTTTTTCGTTCAATTGCCAGAGGGGTGTGCAGCATCATATGAGAAGTGATACTGAGGCGTTTCAACGCCATCCCTAATGAATCAACCAAAAACGGCATGTCAGGCTGCACAATTTCGATAATTGTGTGGGACGATTGCCAGCCGTGCTTGGCTTGGGTGGGGTTAAAAACTTTCAGGTGAGTCTGTCCAACAGAGGTGTTAGACAGCGAATTCCACAAACTCAAAATAGCCCCATAAAGATCACTATCAGTACGGGCGAGCAAATCGTCTTTCGACATGTGGGCATACAGACAGGTAGCAAATTGCTCTACCTGAAGAGCTTGGGCTTTTGGAACTTTGGAGTGAATGAGATTAACTACATTCTCCAGTAACACTGAGGGCATTGAGTCTTTCAAAGCCATGATGATATTTCCTTAAGCGTCTATAGCTGCGCTTTTTTGTATTTAGGGTGCTTCTGCGAGCGACCTGGATCACCCAAAATTGTGACCTAGGTCTAGGCGCGAAGTTTATTACTAAACACCTCGTATTTCGAGGAAAATTTTAGTGTTATATAAGGGAGTTAGCCATTGTTGCGGCGCCCAAAAACAGTGTTTTGCCCATTTATCTGCTAAAGTTGAAAAACTATTCACGTAAAGCTATTAAACATGCCTTTATTGTTTAGTAAAACTTTTGTGTTTAGGCCAGAAAACGGCGGCCAATGCTGGCAAAATGATAATTGCACCGAGCATATTGACTAAAAACATGAACGTCAGCATTACCCCCATATCCACCTGAAATTTCAGTGCTGAAAAAAACCAGGTACTGACGCCAACGGCTAAGGTCAGTCCAGTAAAAACAACCGCATTCCCCCGTTCACAAAGCGCTTCCAGATAAGCCTGCTGCACCGCCATACCGTCACGCAGTTTTTGCGCCATGATTGATAAGATATAAATCCCGTAATCCACACCAATACCCACGCCTAGGGCAATAACCGGTAAGGTACTCACGGTCAGACCAATATTTAACAATGTCATCAGCGCCTGCGCTAATGTGGAAACCACATAGAGTGGAATAATCACTGCCAACGTGGCGCGCAGAGAACGAAAACTCAGCAAACATAAAATGAACACCGCACCATAGACATACAACATCATTGGCATTTGCGCTGACGCTACCGCTTCATTGGTTGCAGCCATGACCCCCACGGGACCGGAGGCCAATCGAAATTTCACCTGTTCGGTATCCAAGGCTGTCGCAAGATGTTTCACTTTATCTATGACAACACCAATGGTTTGAGCCTTGTGATCACGGAGAAACAGATACACCGGCATCACTGAACAATTCCCATCAAGCAAACCACTGGAGGTCGGGATCTGTGAGACTAATTGCGCCAAGCTAGCTGAGTCTCGTGGCAACACTAACCAGCGAGGATTACCTTCGTTAAACCCCGCGTTTACCTGACGGGCGACCGAACTGATACTGGCAGTAAATTCCACTCCCGAGGTATTGCGTGCTAACCACTCAAAATCGTCAATGCGCTGCAACACATCATGGTAAGTACAAGCCTCTGGAAACGCCTCCACAATGACAGTCATCACATCAGTAGTAATCGCAAAGTGATCAGTAATAAAAAAGGTGTCTTGGTTATAGCGAGATGATTCATGCAGCGCCGGCGCCCCGCGTTGCAGATCGCCGATTTTCATCTGGGTTGCCTGGGTCAGCCCTAACCCATAAAGTACCACGGTCACTGCGATAATTACCCAGGCGTAGCGCAACGACGCCAACTTTGCGAAATAGCGCCAGATCGCGGTCGAGCGGGCTTGAGTGGTAGATTTTACCGGTAAATGCACAAATGAGATGACTAAGGGCAGTAAGACAAGATTGGTTAAAATTATCACGCCCACGCCCAACGATGCCGAGATCGCCAATTCACGGATAATACCAATGTCGATTGTTAACAGCGTCATAAAGCCGATAGTGTCCGATAGCAATGCCACACCACCAGGCACCAGCAACGCGCGAAATGCTGCCGCTGAAGCCTGCTTACTGCTCATCCCCTGACTGACCCGCTGGCGAACAGCATTGATCATCTGAACCCCATGACTCACACCAATGGCAAATACTAGAAATGGCACCAGGATTGACATGGGATCCAGCCCAAAACCAACCAGTTTGAGTAATCCGAGCTGCCACACCACTGCAACCAGACTGCACGTCAGTGGCAGTATTGTCAGTAATAGTGAGCGACTGAACAGATAAACCATGGCAGCGGTCACCAATAATGCCATGACAAAAAACAGCACTACGCCGCGAGCACCATCCGCAATATCGCCCGCCATTTTCGCAAAACCAATAATGTGAATGCGAATGTGCTCGTTCTGGTATTGGTCACGTAATTGCTTTTCCAGCTCATTGGCAAATGCCAAAGTATCCAGTGGCTCACCGGTTTGCGGATCAAAATCCAGCAGTTGCGCGCTGATCATGGCAGCCGAATAATCACTGGCGACCAGTCGTCCAACAATGCCAGCTTTCTCAATATTTTCGCGAACTTTCTGCAATCCAGCTGAACTGGTATTGAAGTCTGCCGGGATCACCGGACCACCAGAAAATCCGTCTTCTACCACTTCAGTAAAACGCGTAGAGGGAGAATACAGGGATTTGACTTGTGAACGATCAACTCCGGGGATGAAGAACAACTGATCATGCACTTCTTTGAGTGTGTTAAAAAATTGAGGATTGAAGATATCGCCGCCAGCATCCTCCACCGCGACCATAATGGAATTTGCCCCACCAAACTGGGCTTGGTGCTTCAGGTAGGTTTGCATGTATGGGTGCGCTAGTGGAATATTTTTAACAAAAGCGGCATCCATACGTAACAAACTGGCTTGCCAGCCTAATAACCCTGTGCAAAGCACAAAAAACACCACGCCCCATATCCGGTGTCGAAACAGAAAGCTTTCCAGGCCATTGACCAGTTTTTCCAACATATTCAACACCCGTTATTTTAATGTTATGGGCTGTAACCCTTTAGTACCAGCAAGCCAAAGGTTGCCTGAACGATCTGCCGCCAGTGTCAGCAGATTTTCCCCTTTCAGTTGTTGTTCCAAACTGGCACGATTATCCGCACGAAGCTTTATCAGTACACCACTATTCCCCATCAGCCATAAATGGCCAGCTATCAAGGCCATACCATTGATGGTCGCGCTTTGAGGTAACGCTAATGGTTGCCACTGTTGCAGTGTTAAATCGCTAACAAATACGTTACCGCGCAAACCCGCGACATAGACCCGACCGTTATACTCCTGAGCGGCAAACAAAGACCCCTGATAGTCAAAGGGTAATCGTTGCCAGTGATTGCCAAAATCGTGACTAATCGCCACCAAGCCCATCTCACCAAGCAGTAGTAACCGTCCATCACTCAACGGTAATAAGCGATTAAAATGTGGCAGAATAGAATCTGACTCTTGCTGATAGGCAGCTGGATCATCGGTTTTAAGCTGCAGCAGATATGTCCGATCATCCTCAAGCAGCAACTCATCATGGAACTCGCGACTCCAGTGTTTTCCACCATCACGGGTTCGCAACAATAAACCATAAGCCCCGACTGCGATGCCATTTTTTATGTCATTGAAATACATATCAAATAAAGGTCTGGCTAATGCTTCAGAATGATATTGCAGTTGCCAACTAAGGCCACCGTCCCGAGTGTGTAAAATGGAAGCATCATGTCCTACCGCCCAGCCGTTCTGACTATCCAGAAACCGCACCCGCGTCAATAAATTGCGACTGGGTGTTACCACCTGTTGCCAATGATTATCTGACATCAATCGTAGAATATGACCACGTTCACCCACGGCAACCAGCTGCTCGCCAGCGGTGGCGATATCCAAAACCAATGATCGTGCCGCTAATGGCTGGATCTGACTGGTTATCACCGATGGCGCTTCCGATGACTGCGCACTGAACGTGGGCACAGACAAAATTGCACAAACGGTACACAACAGCTTGGCGTACTTCATCTATAAACCTTGTGTTATATGGGCGTTATCTGCCCACTGAGTTGTTAGCGAATGCCCTCACGACGCAAAGATGCTGGAGTGAAATTTGCTTCCGTCAACTTAGCGTCAAAGTCATACATGGGTGATTGATTGTCTAATCCAAGTGCCAGATAACGGCGTGACTGTAAGTCGTGATAAACCTCCAACGTGCTCCACAATACGGGCACTTCGTAATAGTTAATGGCGTGCGCCTGCGCTACTCGGTATAGCTGATCGCGGTTGTCATAGAGATCGGCAACAGATATCTGCCACGAGTCTTCATCGAGATAGAACACTCGTGTTTTATATATGTGGCGCATGCCTGCTTTAAGCGTCGCTTTTACCACCCATACCCGATGTTTTTCATAACGCACAACATCGGGATTGATGTGGCCTTTTTTAAGAATGTCACTGTATTGCAGCTTGTCTGAATGCAGACGGTAGTCGTTATAAGGGATCAACAGCTCCTGTTTACCTAACAGTTCCCAGTTATAACGGGATGGAGACCCGTTAAACATATCAAAATCGTCGGTCGTACGCAGACCATCAGAGACTGTTCCCGGTGTGTCAAAAGCGACATTCGGGGCTTTGCGTACGCGGCGCTGCCCAGTGTTATAAGTCCAGGCTTGTCTTGGTTCCTTTTCCTGGTCCATGGTTTCTTTCACCAACAGTGCAGTACCGGCCAAACGTGCGGGCTGGGTGACCACCTGTTTGAAACTGAAGATCAGGTTGTCTTTCCGTAATTGCTCCAGCGTTTCTTCAGGACGCGAATATTCGAAGCGGATCTCCTCCTCCATTTCCACTAAGGTGAAATCGCCAGAGGCCGTAGGAGCGGCCTGACCGCGATGGGTGGTTATATCAACGCCACGAAAACGCAGGATGTGATTCCAGATCGCTTCAAGTCCATTGGCAGGTATTGGGAATGGGATACCTTTGGCCGCACCGTCGACACCATTTCCACCGGCAACCAGCTTGGCAGTAGTGGCATTGGCTCGGGTGGCATCATAGATATATTGCGGAACAGAAGCGGTACGACGCGTCTGATAGACATGCATCTTGAAGCTGTCAGGATAGAGTTCAAATAATTTTTGCTGACCGGGACTTAATAATTCTTTGTATTGCGCAAAATTAGCCTTTGTTATGGTATACAAAGGCTTATCTGCAGCAAAAGGATCTGGATGATGCATGCCTTTCTGATAACTTTTTGGCGGTGTGGTAATGCCACTGTTCCAGGCGGGGATGCTGCCATCTTTACTTCCGGTCATTTCGGCACCTAATGGCGTTAAATCCTTACCGAGCCTTGCCGCATCGAGGTCTGACACTTGCGCCAGTGCGCTATTCCCCAACAACATCATCACTACAGTCGATGCTTGTATAATCGTTTTCATTTTGTCGGTCCTCATTACAATGAGTACTTAATACTGAACGAAATGTAATCACGGTCAGCCATCGCATTGGTAGTTCCCACACCACCAAAGAAATTGTTATAAGACAGTTCCGCGCCCCAACGACTCTGATAATCGAAACTGACACCGAGCGCTACGGACTTACGGCCTTCGGTAAACAGGAATAACGGATCGGGGGTTATCCCATTCACATCATGAGAAAAAATGATCCGTGGAGAAATGTTAATGCCACCGTAAAGATTATTCAGATCAGCTTTTGCCACCAGGCGATAACCCCAGGCAAATGCCGTTGGGAAAGGATTGGTCTCAGGTCCGTCTTGCAACGCTTGAATAATCCCCGTCATCTCGGGATTGCCACCACTGCGACTGGTACCGGGTCCATTCAATCGCAGCTCGTCAAAGCCGGGCATATTACTAATCCAAACGCCGCCTACCTCAGCGAGCATAGTGAGGTTATCGAACCCCAGGGTTGGACCGAACAGGTGAGTCAGCGTCACCTGTGCTTGAGTGGTATCACGGCGGATATAGCCATCCACCGTTTCTCCGGGAGCGACAGTATCCAGCTGCGAAATCCCATCAAGATCTGGTCGGATGCCAGCATTAGCTAACTGTTGCGGCATCCCCGCAAACAGCAGTTCCACATCATCGATCTGCAACGGCTCATCCTTACGCAAGGCAATTTCACCGGCAACCGAAGTGTCACCGACTAAGGTGTTAAAACTAAAGCCATAAAGTTTGATATCTTCCGGATAAACGACTTGGGCTTTAGAAAAGCTCTGCAAGCTCAACAACAGTTGTCGATTTATTTCCCCAGCGTTTTGTGCCAGCACGGTTAAATCACTTAATAACGCAGATGTGGTGAAATTAGCCGCCGTACCACTGATAAGGGGACGCCGACTATGGTAATTCATAAAGTAAAAGCCAAATTCGGTTTCACCCAATTCAGGCGCGTAATAACTGGCCTTCAATCCATATTGGCCGCTATCTCTAGGTTTCGCTGCGTCCTGCACGAGTGTCACTTTCGTTGGATAGGCCAACGCCATCTGCACCAATGTCGCCGTCGGCACAGATGCGCCACTGGCTAACAGATTAGCCAAGTCGCTGTATTCCTGCTCTAAAACGTCGAGATTGATATCAGGATTTGCATTAAACCCTAACTGGGCATTTTGCGAATATCCGCCATACCCGACAAAGTCGTTGGTCGCGAAAATTGACCCTGGCGCAGGCACCCAGATAGGCTCCCAGTCATATTGGTAAAAAGCTTCTACCGACAAATTTTCGGTCACACCTAAAGATGCCCATATCATGCCTTGTGGTCGAAAAGCTTCTTTCAGCTCCGCGCCAGGAACGTAGAGGATGTTCAAATCTACCGGATTAATTTCCGCAATTCCGTGTGAGATCAGCGTACTTTCGCCCCACGAAACCACCTGTTGCCCTACCCTAATGGCGAGTGGATTAGCACCTTGGTTCAGATCAAAATTCGCATAAACAAAGGCATCTAATAGGCGGATATCCTTACACTGCACTTCACTTGCGCGCTTATCTGCACAGGGATCATATTCTTTGCCAGTTAATGGATTGGTGTAGCCAAAATCGCCGTTATTAAGTTTACGGTCATAAAAATACATTCCACGGACAAATACCCCATAATTGCGATACTTAAGTTGCAGTTCGTGCAATCCTTTGAAAATTTCTGACGTGGTATCGCCCTGAGCGTAAAGCAAATTACTCATGTCATTATTGCTGGAATAAGACCCTGGCTGTGCCCAGATCTCAGCGGCGGTATAACGGGTATTACCAAAAGCAGAATAACCACTCCAATCAAATTGCGGGTGGTTGACCTTACCGATTTGGCCATTCCAATCACGATCAGCAACCCGCCAACTAGCGCCAATAGTCCAAGTTGAATCAAATGAACCTTCAATTTCACCCCAATTAAAAGACACGGCTTTAACCGAGGAGATCAGCCCCACATTCAGTGCCGATACCACCCCCAAAGTGACCATCGACATTTTGAACGTTTTTTTAATCGTCATGTTAGCTTCTCCGTCACTGCCAGGTGCGTTGCTTAAAATAAAAATCAACATCTAGTGAACCGACAGATAACATTAGAGTTACAACAATTGGAGCAGCGCCGCAAGCCACAAAATATTAGACTTTTTGGGCACTTATGCGCATTTCAAGTGGTGATTGAGGGGTGAAATTTTTGAATTTTTATGATGTAAATTGGTCTGACAAATTTAAATCTAATATAACTAAATGATATTTAAAGGCTTAAAATTTAAACCACACAATAATACTTATTATGGTTGTCATTCAAACGTTTTAAGTATTTACTCTATATTATTTATGCCACGCTAAAAAATTTATCCGTCTTCAACTCAAATACTTAATTAAATATGAATTTTTTAAGAAACTTGTTCTGTTAATCGTCTTTTTGTCGTACCTACGATGACGGCTGCAATATTCTTAAGGCATAAAAAAGGCCCCTGAGGAAACATATCAGGGGCCATTGATTAACGTATTACGTTTAATTGACGCGCTTAATTGATTGGAAATGCCCCTGACTATCAATAGTCAATCGGAACTGTCCATGCACTCCCTCTGAAGTCAGGAACTGTCTGAAATGCCGGCCATTGATTTGCAGGATCTTACCATTAACATCACGCACCTGTACGGCTTCTGCAATCCCCTGGTAATACGGCTTAAACTGTTCAAAACTCAGATTTAGACTGAAATAAAAGTCCATCACCAAACCTTAATCTGTAATTCCATCAGTCCTTGAGCGCCTTGCTAACCTTTTCAAACAAATCTTTGGACAACTCAGGCAAGGCCAACAGTTCATGCAAACATTGCTTAATCAATAGTTGACGCGCTGGATCAAGTTTGCCGAACTGGATCAACGGCGTAACAATTCTCGCCGCAATCTGTGGATTACTACTGTTCAGCTTTTTGATGATGTCGGTCATAAAACGGTAACCGGCACCATCTGCGCGATGGAACTGGGCAATATTTAGTGCGGCAAAGGCACCAATTAACGAACGTACGCGGTTAGGATTACTCATACTAAACGCCGGATGTTGCTGGAGTTTGGTGATGCGGTCTAATACTTCTGCTTCATTGATGGTCGCTTGCAGCGAGAACCATTTATCCATCACTAATGGCGTCTGATTCCAGCGCTGTTCAAATGTCGCCAATAGCGTATCACGGCAGTCAGCATTACCTTCAACTGCCGCACTCAGTGCTCCCAGTGCTTCAGTCATATTCGCTGCGAGAGTAAATTGTCTTTCTAGTAGCGATTCATGACCATCGGTTCCGCGGGCTAGCAAGCTCAACAAAGCGTTTGCAAATGCCCGGCTACCGGCGTTATCGACGCCATGCAATTCGCGATAACGCACCAAGGCTTCATCTTCACAGCCTGTCGCAATGGCCTCAAGCACATAGTCACGGGCGCACAGCAGTTTATCCAGATCAACTTGAGAAGCCTGCTCTATTAAGGTCGATGCTGATGGCATTTTCAGAATTTCAGCGGCCAGTGCATGATCCAATGACTCACTCAAGATCACACCACGAAACGCATCAATCACCCGACTATCCAGCACCATGCTCTGCTGCTGTTGCAACCGCTCAACATTGCGCCACACAGCGTGACTGAACAGGGTTACGGAGGCTTCCCAACGCGCGACTTCACTGCTGGCATGAGCCATCAGCACCAATAATTGCTCAATAGAAAAATCATAAGACAACCGGACTGGTGCAGAAAAATCCTGTAGTAATGATGGAATCACCTTACTTTTCAGTCCGCTGAACTCAAAAGTTTGTTCTGCCTGAGTAAAATCGAGGACCTGATTAACCAGTGACTGTCCTTGTGGATCCAACAGCTCGACACTGAAAGGAATATGCAGCGGCAATTTTGACTGCTCGCCCAGACGCTGGGCAGTTTGTTGCTGTAACTGTAAACGGTAAATACCTGTCTCAGCATCAAAACTGTCATGCACGGTGACTTCCGGAGTTCCTGCCTGAGCATACCAACGCCGGAACTGAGTCAGATCTTTACCGCTAGCATCCTGCATTGCTTGCACAAAGTCATCACAGGTCACCGCCTGACCATCATGGCGCGCGAAGTACAGTTTCATGCCAGCCTGAAAGCCACTTTCCCCCAAAAGCGTATGCATCATGCGAATGACTTCAGCGCCTTTGTTATACACGGTGACGGTATAGAAGTTATTCATTTGAATCACTTCTTCTGGGCGAATGGGATGTGACATTGGGCCAGCATCCTCAGCAAACTGCTGATTTTTTATTACCTTAATCGCATGAATGCGATTTACCGGCCGCGAACCGACATCCGAACTGAATTCCTGATCGCGAAAAACGGTTAAGCCTTCTTTTAAGCTCAACTGAAACCAATCACGGCAAGTCACCCGGTCTCCGGTCCAGTTATGAAAATATTCATGGCCGATAACTGACTCAATCCCATGGAAGTCGTCATCAGTAGCGCTTTCCACATCAGCCAACACGTATTTAGTATTGAATATATTCAGGCCTTTGTTTTCCATCGCCCCCATATTGAAGAAATCTACGGCGACAATCATGTAAATATCGAGGTCATACTCTAGACCAAAACGGCTTTCATCCCATGCCATAGCCTTTTTCAATGATGCCATAGCATGATGTGCTTTATGCAAATTGCCTTTATCAACAAATACCTGCAATTTCACATCACGCCCGCTGCACGTATGAAAACTGTCTTCTAGCAGATCCATATCGCCGGCCACCAAGGCGAACAGATAGCAAGGCTTTGGAAACGGATCCTGCCAGCAGGCATAATGCCAACCATTTTCCAGCGCGCCACTGTCAATGTTATTACCATTACTCAGCAGATACTTAAATGCTTGCGGTGCTTCGATGCGTACGCTGAATTTTGCAAGCACATCCGGACGGTCAAGAAAATAGGTGATACGGCGGAAACCTTCCGCTTCACACTGAGTACAGTACGCGCCATCTGACATATACAATCCTTCAAGCGTCGAGTTGTCTTGAGGATTGATGCGAGTAACCAGTGTCAGTTCAAAATCATCCAGCGCTGTTGCCACCTGTAATTTGCCGGGCAATTGGGTAACTTCAACCGCTTCACCGTTTACTTTAGCGCTCAGCAACTCCAATGCTTCACCATCTAGCACCAATGGCTCATGGTGGTCGCCGTTACGTACAACATGACTAATTGCCGTCACTTCCGTCGCCGTAGGCTGTAACTTAAACGCCAAAGAGAGCTCGGGAATAAGGAATGCGGGTGGACGATAATCGGCGAGGCGTTTGCTGGCGGGTTGATTGACATTCTGAGACATAGTAACTGACCTTGAGTACAAAATGATTTAAAACAAATACAGGCACTTACACTTTAAATATCCAAGCGCAGTATATATAGAAGAAAAAACGCGCTAGCAGCGCGTTTTTTCTTTAATAGAAATCAATGAAGCTGTTTGGTGGCGCCTTTTTCGTAGTCCACCATGTCGAGCGTAACATCTACCGCTTCGTTGAGGAAGGTGTCCGGTTCAGCGATTTTCTTCTCTTCCTCACTAACACCATCCTCATCTTCTAGCGATTTTAATGGCTTAAGGCCATGTACCTGACGCCGTTCATTTAAACGGGCTAATGCTTTCGCATCTTCTTGGTCACGATCTTTCAAACGTTCGCCCTCAACCAGAGACACACTTTTCTCTTTATGATGCTGCTTGAATTCCTTAATGTCATCCAGGATATAGCCGAATTCGACGCTATTCTTAACGCGCTGCTCATGGCGCTGCTCAAGACTGGCGATCATCGGTTTAGTCACTTCATTTAACGGCTGATAGTCCGCGGGTGGTACCTGATCCCAAGGTAAGGCATTATCTTCTTCAGACTCACCATACTCGCCGGGTTCTAATGCACTTGGGAACGGAATATCTGGCGTAACCCCTTTCCGTTGAGTGCTGCCCCCATTGATACGGTAGAATTTCGCTATGGTATACTGTACATGGCCAAGCGGCTTGTCATACATATCGTAAATACGTTCAAGACCACGGTGTTGCTGCACAGTACCTTTACCAAAGGTAGATTCGCCAACAATCAGCGCACGACCATAATCCTGCAATGCTGCGGCAAAAATCTCTGACGCTGAAGCGGAGTAACGATCAACTAAGAGCGTTAAAGGCCCGGCGTAATAGGTTTTGCCATCATTGTCATTGTTTTCACTAATCCGACCGTTAGCGTCGCGGATCTGCACCACTGGACCTTGATCAATAAATAATCCGGTCATCAGGGTCGCTTCAGTCAGCGCTCCACCACCATTGCCGCGCAGGTCAATGACAATGCCTTCTACATTATCAGCCTTCAATTTTTGCAATTCATTGGCGACATCATTGGACAAATTCATGTAGAAGCCAGGAACGGTAATGACACCTATCTTGCGATGGGCATAAGGACCGGTTTCAGGCTCAATGACTTTTGACGCTGCAGCACGATCTTCCAAACGGATTTTATCGCGTGTCACGGTGACCAAAAATGGCTTGGCATTCGAGCCTCCTTTCTTCGGCAACACCTGTAAAGTGACTTTGCTGCCTTTAGGCCCTTTAATCAGCTCTACCACATCGTCAAGACGCCAACCAATCACATCAACAATTTCGCCATTATCCTGGCCGACACCGACAATCTTATCGTCAACGGCTAACTTACCACTCAGAGCAGCTGGGCCTCCGGCGACAAGACTTTTAATAATGGTATAATCGTCTTCCATCTGTAATACAGCACCGATACCTTCAAGGCTGAGATTCATTTCCATCTCAAAGCGTTCGGCATTACGTGGTGACAGATAGCTTGTATGCGGTTCGATAGAACGGGCAAAAGCGTTCATCACCCCCTGGAAAACATCTTCGCTGTTGGTCTGCTTCATCCGTTTAATGGCATTGTTATAACGTTTGCCAAGAATATCGACTGTCTCAGGCCAGGTTTTGCCGGTTAACTTGAGACTCAACGCATCATATTTAACACGTTCACGCCATAACTCATTCAGTTCAGCTTCTGTTGTCGCCCATGGTGCGTCTTTGCGATCAAACACATATTTGTCACCAGGTACATCAAAATTCATCGGTTTATCTTTATCGAGTAAACTCAGCGCGTAGGCAAAACGTTCATAACTACGTTGCTGCACCAGATGAAACATCTTGTATGCGGGTTCTAATTCGCCACTTTTTATCATGTCATCAAATTGGGTGGCGTATGGCTGCATACTGTCTACATCACTCTGCAACAGTATGTTGCGACGATAATCCAGCTGCTCTAAAAAACGATTAAAGATCTTTTTTGAAAAGGCATCGTCAAGTTCGATACGATGGTAATGGGAACGAGTAAACAGTCCAGCCACACGCTTGCTGGTAACCTGATGTTGTGGTTCCTGATGTAAATCGGGCAACTCGCTGACAGGAATTGTCGGTGATATAGCAAACGCCGGGGTTCCCAACAGCATACTGACCAGTGACGCTGCTATAATAATCTTTCGCATCAGCAAGTTACTCCTTTATCTTTACTTGGTTTTGGGCACACTACAGCAGTATATGCTCTGCGTGTACCTTGACAGTCAAACCTGAATCCAGCTGAACATGAACATCTTCTTTATTAATGTTCTGAATGACGCCACTCACCGGGTTAACACCCAGTTTGACATTCACTCGCTGTCCTGGGTTCAACTTTGACAGTGTAGCTGGTGCAAGTTTAACCGCAGGCTGGGCAGCCTGGGGGCGTGGAGCAGACTTGGGAATAGCGACTTTTTTGCTATCCGCATGCGGTTTACGACGCATCTTAGCTTTCGCTGGTCGAGCAGCTTTGTCTTCCTCGGCCGCCACCTTACCTTCTGCTTTTGCGGTTTCAACACGTTTGGCTTTCGCTTTTTCCTGACTCTCTTTCAGAGTAGCCCGGGCGTGCTCAACATGTTCAGCTTCCAATTCTCCGCAGGGATTACCATCCAGATCTACCCGCTGCGCACCTTCCTTGAGAGACTTCAGATAACGCCAACTATTGGTATAACGCCGCAGGGCAACACGTAGTTGGGTTTTACTGACTCTGGAATCGTTGGCCAACCTTTCTGCCAAATCCTGAAACAGCCCGATTTTAAGTGGTTTGGCTTCACCTTCAGCAATAAAACATAAAGGAAAGGTTTCATACAAATACGCCAGAATGGCATTGGTGTCGGTCAACTTTTCTGTTGATTCCATATTACTTCCACGAATTACAGGGGACTCAGGCATTGCTGGGCCTGGTCGTTAGTTCTTTTTATCCCGGAGGACAACCTACAAATTAGCACGCCTTCAGCATTTACCAAAGGGGTGGTTAACCTTAACAATTGTAATGCGTTATTGCCAAGATGATTAACCTTCGTGCATTTAAGCGGCCTATTATAAGCCGCGGCGCACCGAATGCGACTATCAAATGCACAAAATCGCACGGCTTTTAAGCAAACAAGCAACTTTCGAAGGTCTTTACCAACATTTCCAAGCCCTGTTGATCGTCTTTATCAAACCGAGCGAACAAGGGGCTATCAATATCCAGTACCGCCACAACCTGTTGGTCACGTCTAACCGGCACCACAATTTCAGAATTACTGGCGGAATCACATGCGATATGGCCAGCGAATTGATGAACATCAGCCACCAACTGAGTAATGTCTGTTGCCGCCGCAGTTCCACAGACCCCTTTTCCCAATGGGATCCGAGTACACGCCACTTTACCTTGAAATGGGCCCAGGACTAATTGGTCGCCTTTCATAAGATAAAAACCGACCCAGTTAAGGTCGTTCAGGTGTTCATTGAGTAATGCGGAAAAGTTGGCCATACCGGCGATTAAATCGGTTTCGCCTTCAAGTAGCGCGGCCGCTTGTCGGTTAAGCGTGTCGTAAAACTGCGGTTTCATGCAACATTCCTGAATTAAACATCATCAACTTTCTTTTTCGGTGTTTTGGCCACAGGGTCAGTTTTGACCGGAGCGCCTTTAAGTAACGAAGCCAGCGTATCTTTATTGGCTGCCATATAAAAAGCAAGTTTTTCTGCCGCTGTATCATCAATTGTTGCTTCACTGGCCTGAATAAAGGGTAACAGGTTATCTGCAATGTCGAGCATCCTGTCATAAGCATCAGCTTCCTTCTTGGAAGTAAACGTCATCTTTTCCACCCCTTCTCTGACCACAACAAACTGGGTAATTACCGCCATGATCTTCCTCACACTGTGTAAATATACAGTACCAATCGTGACATAATTTCATCCACAGATGCAAGAAGTTCTCGGTATCTGCTAACATCCCGACAGTACCCTTTGTACAGACAACTAATTAAGTTCTCCGTTATGCGCATGGACACTAGGGGGAATGACGATTCCCCGTCCCATTATAATCGCAATTCTGCCTCACCTAATTGTGCGCTTGTGCTTTGCCGTGCCTGTGATTTGGCCGTAAGCCGCCGTGCACTACCCTCTGGCGTGCGCGCGATATGCCCGCGTTGTAAGACACCACTTTACGATACGCCTTACTGTGCGATTGATGGGGTGTTGGCAATGTGTATTGCGGCGTTGATTCTCTACATTCCCGCCATGCTATTGCCAGTACTAGAGATGCATTTTATTGGCAGTGTCCGCACCACTACCGTGTGGCAAGGCGCCTTAGCTGTTGCCGATCAAGGCTATTGGGTAGTGGGGCTCGCCGTGTTGATTGGCGCGGTAGTCGGGCCTGGATTATTGATCACCTCAATATTCGCACAAATGCTGATTATCAAAACTCACTATTACCGTCGGCCGAGTGGCCGTCGAATACTGGTAGTGTTATTGCGCTATCACAAGCTGTTATCCCAGCTGTCGATGCTAGAAATCTATGTTATTAGTTTTCTCGTGACTTCATTCCAACTGTCTGATTTTGCAGATGTCTATTTTGGTATGGGCACATTCTGCTTTACTATGTTGTTCTTGATCGTGCTGTTTATGTTAAGGGAATACAAGTTGGAGCACATGTGGGGTTATCTGAATGAATTCGAATAACAACATTCAAGGCAAAGATATTGGCTTATGTAGCTGTCACGATTGTGGGCAACTTAACAATGCTGCTGAAAGTTATTGTTTGCGCTGTGGTGCCAAATTGCAGTTGCGTGACTTCAGTAGTTTGCAACGTAGTTGGGCACTCTTGATCACTGCGGCCATCTTGTTAATTCCGGCTAATGTATATCCCATTACAACACTCACGAAAAGTGGGCGGGTTACTCATGACACCATTTTTTCTGGGATCCTGCGACTGGTCCATTCAGATATGCTGCCGATCGCGATTATCGTGTTCACGGCCAGTATTCTGGTACCTTGGTTGAAAATTATTGGCCTCGGTATCTATTTGTCAGCCATCAGTTTTAATCTCAAATTTTCCAAAACCAAACTGATGGTGGGATTTCACTTAATTGAATGGATTGGCCGTTGGTCAATGCTCGATCTGTTTGTTATTTCGTTAACTGTCGCACTGGTGAATATGGGCCAGATACTCGATGCTAAGCCTGCGCCTGCTGCGACAGCGTTTGCGCTAGTTATTTTGTTTACTCAGGTGTCCGCAAAAGTGCTGGATACTCGTCTGCTATGGGATCAGCTGGAAAAGCAAGATGAATGAATTTGAACAACCCCAAGTGGTGCGAAAAAAACTATTTTCCCCAGTATGGCTGCTGCCGTTAATTGCGTTGGCACTGGGAGCCTGGCTAGGTATTAAAAGTATTCGCGAATCAGGTATTGATGTGCGCATCCATTTCCCCAGCGCCACGGGTATTGATATCGGCAAAACACTGGTGCGTTATCAAGGCCTGAATGTGGGCAAAGTGGTGGACGTATCCATTGATGACGAACTGAAAGGCGTTAACGTCGATCTGTTGATGGATTACCGAGCACAACCGCTACTCAGAGACAACAGTAAATTCTGGTTGGTAACCCCCAAAGCCTCCATCACCGGGGTGGAAGGACTGGATGCTTTGTTTTCAGGGAACTATATCGGTTTATTACCCGGCGATGGTGACTTTCGAGATCATTTTGAAGCTGCGCAGGAAGCCCCCCCCGTTTTGCCAGGCAACGATGGCCTGGTGGTGGAATTAAGTGCAGAAAAGTTAGGCTCATTAGATGTGGGCTCACCCGTATTCTATCGGCAGATCCCGGTGGGTGAAGTGGTGAGTTATCGCCTTGACCCACAACATAAAGTATTACTGAAAGCCTATATCCAGAAGCAATATGCATCACTGGTTCGTAAAGATTCGCACTTCTGGAACGTTTCTGGCGTTCAAATTGATGCGTCTTTATCCGGTATCAAGGTGAATACTGCAAGCCTGGCATCATTGATTGCGGGTGGGATCAACTTCAGTTCACCAACGAATTCACCTGAAGCAGAAGCGAATCAAGGCTACAAACTCTATGCGAGTCAACAAGAAGCCAATGGTGGCGTCCGCTTCGTGCTGACGGCCACCGATGCTGATGGGATAAAACGCGGGACAGATATTGTCTACCGCGGCGTCATGGTGGGCGAAGTTGAAAACGTAGTTGCCGATAAAAATACCGTGGCCATCCATACGCGTCTGGATGCTCCCTACTCCGAATTATTAGGTAGTGACGCCCAATTCTGGCGCGAAGGCGCAGATATCTCGTTGAGTGGCATCAAACATGCCGGTCGGTTAGTGAGCGGCGATATCATTCAGTTTTTGCCGGGGAGTGGCAGTCCGAAAGATCATTACTCTTTGGCAAGTAGCGCACCTAAAATCGATAGCGATAGACCAATACAGCTGACGCTGACCGCAAGCGAAAACCCCGGCGTCAGTCGTGGCGCAGAAATTCGCTATCGACAAGTGAAAATTGGTGAAATAACTGAAGTACGGTTAGCAGACGATTTTAATGCCGTGCTATATCGCGCCGAGATCTTACCTGAGTTTAAGTCGCTGTTAAGCAAAGGCAGCGATTTTATTGCTGAAGCCGCCTTAGACTTCCAAGCGTCACTTGATGGTGTTCAATTAAAAAGTGGCGATCTGACCACATTGACAAAAGGTGCGGTCAGTTTACATCGTAGCGCCAGTAAAAAGGCGTTAGATTTGACAAAAGCGATCCCGCTATTTGCATCGACATCAACCGCCAATGATTACTATCGGCAAGGACAAAAGATTAAATGGACGCTTTATAGTGATAATGCAGCGTCTGTCGCCAGTGGCTCACCGATCTATTACAAAAAAATGCAAATAGGATCGGTATCAGCGGTTGACTGGCAGGCCAAAACTGACCGTTTTGCCATAACGTTGGCGGTGGACAGTACCTTCGCACCACTGCTAAAAAGTCACGTCGTCTTCTGGCAGAATGCCGCCCTCTCTGTTGATGCCAGCTTAAGCGGTATCAAAATGGAAATGGCGCCTTTAAAAGGCGTTATCAAAGGCAGTATCTCGCTGGCGAAAATTGACGCTGACGATGTTGATAGCCAACAACTTTACGCCTCAGAAAGCTTGGCGGTGAATCAAGCACAAGCGATTAGCTTGATACTGCCTACTGAAGCCGCACTCAAATCTGGTGCAGCCATCCGATATCAAGGTATGCAAATTGGTGAAGTCACACAAGTTGTGCTTGATGCCAATCTGCAAAATCTGTCAGCCACAGCCTATCTCTATGGCCGTTACGCTAACGCGTTTATGCGAACCGATAGCAAGTATCTGCTACAACAAGCGCAAGTGTCTCTAAAAGGTATTGAACACCCAGAAGCCTTGCTCACCGGTGATTTTATTTCAGCAATGCCCGGACATAGTGACACGCCGAGTACCCGCTTTACCGTGCCGTTAAATAATGACAATTATGCTGCAGCTGATGCATTGCATATTCAACTGACTCGCCCGTCACTGGGGTCAGTAAAATCCGGGACAGGAATTTTCTTCCGTGGGGTGCAGATTGGTGTAATTACGGGCTTTCAGTTAAAAACGGGGGGTGACGGAGTACTACTTAACGCCAGTATTGCTGCGCGTTACCGTCATTTGCTGAATCAAAGCAGTAAGTTTTATGACCTTTCCGGAATTAAAGTCGATGTAGGGCTATTCTCCGGGGCGCAGATCGAAACCGGCTCATTGGAAACTATTCTTGCAGGTGGGATCGGTGTGGTAACGGAGCAGAGTAATCAACAATCAGCCCCCTTGGACAACCGCACTGTCATGCCGATCTTTGCTAAAGCGGAAACCAGTTGGTTACAGTGGCAGCCGAAACTCGATAACTAGCCATAGTCATCGACTGAAAAAGGCGTCAATAGACGCCTTTTTCATATCCAATACTCACCCTACCCATAAAACCAATAACATACGATTATTGCGCTGACTATCCCCGCAAAATCCGCCAATAAGCCACAGGCTAAGGCATATCGGCCGTTGCGTATGCCCACCGAACCAAAATACACGGCCAGCACATAGAAAGTCGTTTCTGTACTGCCCTGAAACACCGAAGCTAGGCGCCCGGCAAAAGAATCCACACCATAATGTGACATCGTTTCCAACATCATCGCTCTGGCGCCGGAACCACTGAGAGGTTTCATTAATGCGGTAGGTAAAGCATCAACGAATCGACTATCGAACCCCAACATATTAACCAAGCCCGAGATGCCATTCAGTAAATAATCCAAGGCACCAGACGCCCTTAACATTGCGATAGCCAATAACATTGCTAACAAGTATGGAATAAGCTGTATCGCCTGTTCAAAGCCAGACTTGGCTCCTTCAATAAATTCATCGTAAACCGCCACTTTACGAATAACAGCAATCAACACAAATGAAAAAACCAAGAGCAGCAATACACCGTTACCAACGACTGTTGATACGCTGCCAATGCGCTCAGCATCTTGATGCAATAACCAGCCAACAACCGCACCTAAAGTACCCAATATCACCGCTGCGTAGGCTGCGACGGTCAAGTTCCACAACGGTAAACGTTGTACTAGCGCCACGGCCAATAATCCCGCCAATGAAGATCCTAATGTGGCCAACAAAATCGGCAAAAATACTTCCGCTGGCGCAGCCGCCCCCTGTTGTGCCCGATATAAAAAGATAGTCACCGGAATTAAGGTCACCGATGAGGTATTGAGTACCAGAAACAGAATTTGAGCGTTGCTGGCGATGCTTTTAGTAGGATTAAGACTCTGGAGATCATGCATTGCTTTTAGACCCAGAGGGGTTGCGGCAATATCGAGTCCCAGCATATTGGCGGTAAGATTCATGGTGACACTGCCAAATGCCGGGTGTCCTTTGGGAACCTCTGGCATCAATTTACGCAGTAATGGTTCCACCATCCAGGCAATTGCGCTAACCACGCCGGCTTTCTCGCCCACCCGCATCAGTCCCATCCACAACGTCAACACGCCTATCAGGCCAATGGCAATATTGGCCGCTAACTTGGCACTTTCAAACATAGCGGCGACGGCGGTACTAACAACTTCCGTATGTCCAGTGAGACATTGCATGGCTAGCGCCGCTGCGGCAATTATAAAAAACAGGCTCCAGACCCGATTCAGCACAAAACCACCCCAAATTTACTTATTCTGCGTGTTATACTGCCGCGCAAAAAGAAAGATTGCTTTTAGTGTTATGGTTCAATTAAATCAAAATTTTATCAACAATATCGCGCAAGAATTGCCATCACAGCTTTCTCTTGAAGAGTTTATTGCATTCTGTGACAAACCTCTGCGCCCGTCGCTTCGAGTCAATACGCTTAAAATCGACAGCGCTAGTTTGCTTGAGCGCATGCAGGCAAAAGGCTGGCAATTCGAACAAATTCCGTGGTGTCCCGACGGCTTTTGGTACCAGGCGCCTGACAGTGTCCAGGCTGGCAATACCGTAGAATATCTGCAAGGTTTATTTTATGTGCAGGAAGCCAGTTCAATGCTGCCGCCTATGGCACTGTTATACGATACGCACCTATCCACCGTGCTGGATATGGCATCGGCGCCAGGTTCTAAAACAACCCAGATTGCGGCAATGATGCACAATGAGGGCACGCTAGTCGCCAACGAATACTCTGCCAGTCGTATTAAAGCATTACATTTCAATATTCAACGCATGGGTGTAAGTAATGCGGTAATGACACATTTCGATGCCCGAGTTTTTGGCGAATCACTGTATGAAACCTTTGATGCCATTTTGCTTGACGCCCCCTGCAGTGGCGAAGGCACGGTTCGAAAAGACCCGCAAGCACTGAAAAACTGGGATGCCAGTGAAATAGATATCATTGCCGCCACCCAAAGAGACCTAATTGAATCGGCCTTTCTGGCATTAAAACCCGGCGGGGTGCTGGTGTACTCCACCTGCACACTTAATAAAACCGAAAATCATGGTGTTTGTCACCATCTGAAACAGCAATTCGGGGATGCGGTTATATTTGAATCATTGATAGATCTGTTCCGTGGTGCTGACCAGACAGTCACCGACGAAGGTTTTTTGCACGTCTGGCCACAGGTTTATGACAGTGAAGGATTTTTTGTCGCAAGAATACGGAAAGCCACCTCTGTCCCACGCCAGTTACCAGCGCCGCAAACACGCGCAAATTTCCCGTTCCAGCCAGTCTCGACCAAACAGTATCAGTTGCTAATGGCCACAATAAACCCAATTATTGGTGTTGAATTACCCAAAACGAGGATATGGGTAAGAGACGATGAATTTTGGCTGTTCCCTGAGGGATTTGCTGAACTTATTGGCAAACTGCGCTACCAACGCATCGGGGTCAGACTGGCAACGGCTGAAAAACACGGCATCAAACTGCAACATGAGGCGGTAATGGCGCTAACTGTGGTCCCCAAACTGGCATTGTCTGTCGATGAAACACAAGCAGAACAGTACATGATGGGCAGAGATATTATGCTGAGCGTGCCGGAAAAGGCCCAAGGTGAACGCGTTTTGGTCTGGCAACAACAAGTGTTAGGAATGGTAAAACACCTAGGAAATAGATTGAAAAATCAGCTACCTAGAAATTTAGTGCGCGATAATATCAGCAATAATGAAGCGTAGTGCCACCACCTTATTATTCATTTTAGATATTAATTATAACTAAAAAAACTATTAATAACGCAGCATTTGCCAGTGGATTTAACATCATAGGCTAAAATTCAAGCAGAGATCGCAATCCTGTCATATCTCAACTTAAGCGCACGGCTCGTCAAGAGCCATTCCCCTGGGCCCAAAACAATAGGAATAGTTTTGGGCCTTTTTTTTCGGTTAAATTCTACCCGCTAATGCTGCCGCATCACGAAATAACCTGAAAAAGTTGTCAGTCGTATATGCGGCTAACTCGTCCAAGGGTTCTTGCCGCAAGTCCGCAACAAACTGCGCAACATTACGCACAAATGCTGGCTGATTCTCCTTTCCCCGATGAGGTATTGGCGCTAAATAAGGCGAATCTGTTTCCACCAGTAGTCGTTCTTTAGGGATCTGCTTAATCACGCTACGCAGTGCATCAGCATTTCGAAACGTTACAATACCGGAAACCGAAATGTAAAAGCCGAGCGCCATTGCAGCCTGAGCCATTTCCAGTGATTCAGTGAAACAATGCAAGACACCGCCACATTTCTCTGCGTGACCATTTCGCAAAATAGCCATGGTATCTTCTTGCGCATCTCGGGTATGGATGATCAATGGTTTATTTATTTCAGTTGCCACTGCCACCTGCTGTTCAAAACATTGCTGCTGCACTGTTTTACTGTCTGGGGCATAAAAGTAATCCAATCCCGTCTCACCAATCGCCACTACGCGGGGATCAGCAGCATGTTGCTTCAGTTGCTCAATCGATAAGCCCGCTTCGACATCTAATGGGTGTACTCCGGCAGACAAAAATACCTGTGAATGAGTAGCCATTTTGTCTCGCATTGACGGAAAGTCCTGCTGGCGTACGTTGACGCAGAGAAACCAATCCACACCACGAACTTTGGCATCATTGATAATTTGTTGGAGAGAGTCTTGATCCGGTGCAGCTTTCAAGCGATCAAGATGACAATGGGAATCGACTAACACAAACAAGCCCTGAGGAAATTAAGCGAAGGGGCCCAAGAATATCCCGCTACATAGTGCAGGTCAAATCGCCGGAGGCAAGTTCTCGAGATAAGAGATTTTCTATGCGTTGCTTGTGTTCCTGCGCCTCGGACACAATTTTCACTCCAACACCCGCAGGCCGTCCACCGGAGGCACCTAACGGGTTGATCCACACCACAATCCCCTGAAATTCATTAATGCCCGTCGAGCCTGGCAAGCGATAGCCAATACGCATCTCCTGCCCTAGGAAATGGCCTTCAGTGGTAGTCACGAACAACCCTGCCGGTTGGATAAACGGCATATAGGCACGATATAACTGATGCAAGGTGTCGAAATTTACAATCAAATCAACCATAGGCTACTTTTATTTTTTCATTCTCTTGTATTCTAAGACATAACTTTGGCAAAGCGCCAGATAATTGACATTAGACATCTGCATAAGTTGCTGATTATCTCTCATCACCTGACCAGCGAGCTGTGCCAAATGCAGCTTAATTAACGGGTCTAATTGCGTTTGCTGTATCTCTTCCTGTAGCACTTGATATAACAGTTTTAATACATCAAACAGCTGCTCCACATTCAGATTACTAAGCTTTTGGCTCAAGTGACCGCTGCTCAGACTCTGTTGCCATGCGGTCTTAAGTTTCTTCAGCTCGGCAAAATACCCTTCTTTAATATACTCAGCTAACGTCAGAGCACCGCCAGCGACCGGCAAGCACCAGCTTATATCTTCATCAAGCTGCGGATATTGCTGTTGCAACCATTGTGTAATTAATTGAACCGAAGGCCGGACAATTTTTAACTGCTGACAGCGGCTGACAATGGTAGGTAACAACGCACCAGGGCGATCGCTTTGCAGTAACAGCAAGGTACCAGCACCCGGCTCTTCAAGCGTTTTTAGCAAAGCATTGGCAGCGGCTGTATTCATTCGTTCACACTGCAATATCAATGCCACACGATAGCCGCCCTGCTGTGCTGTCACATTAAGTGACTGACACAGACTACGCACTTGCTCCACTTTAATTTGGCTGCCATCTGCTTGTAACAAATGGAAATCTGGATGATTTCCAGCCACAAAGAGTTGGCAACTTTTACAGTGGCCGCAAGGCTGGCCAGATTGAGATGCGGTACAAAGTGATAACTGCGCCATATATTGACCCAGCCGCACACCGCCATCAGCTTCGGGTAAGGTTAGCAGTATTGCATGCGGCACCTGCCCCTGCTGTCGCTGGTGCACAAACTGTTGCTTCGCATCCCGTAACCAGGGCAAATCTAATAGCATCGCGCTCATACTCTTAAGTGCTGGTTTAATGCTGACAAAATATCTTCATGAACCTTTGGCAGCGGTTGATTGGCATCTATCACCACAATCGAATCATCTGCTGCTGCCAGACTCAGATAAGTCGCCCGGGCCCGCTCAAAAAAACTCAGCGCTTGTTGTTCGATACGATCTAATTCGCCACGGTTCGCAGCTCTGGCCATGCCGATTGCGGGCGGGATATCCAGATAAAGCGTCAAATCTGGCCTAAAACTGCCAAGAGTGGCTGCACTAATGGTCTGGACTAATGACATTAAGCCTCGACCACCGCCTTGATAGGCCAACGAAGATAAGTTGTGACGGTCGCCAAGAACCCAGTCTCCACCTGCTAATGCTGGCTTTATCACATTAGCGACCAGCTGTGCCCGCGCTGCATACATCAATAGGCACTCGGCTTCGTCACATAAAGGATCGGTGGCATCAGCTGTTTTAACCAAAGTACGGATTTTTTCGGCTAAGGGTGTACCTCCGGGTTCACGGGTACACACGGGTTCTTGTCCCACCAGCTCTGTAATAAATGCCTTTACCAATGCCATAGCGCTGGATTTTCCAGCGCCTTCAAGTCCTTCAATAACAATAAATTTTCCTGTTGAAAGCTCAGCCTGCATTATTTTCTTCTTCTCTGATAACGATCTACGGCGCGATTATGCTCTGCTAAGGTCTCAGAAAATACGTGAGAACCATCATTACGTGATACAAAATAAAGATACTTTACATCGGCGGGATGTGCAGCAGCTAACAATGATTCCTTACCCGGGGCGGCGATTGGCGTGGGGGGCAGACCCTGAATTCGATAAGTATTAAACGGGGTTTCCTGTTGCAGATCTTTTCGCGTGATGTTGCCATCAAACGCATCCCCCATGCCATAAATCACCGTAGGATCTGTCTGTAAACGCATCCCTTTGCGAAGCCGGTTAATAAATACTGCCGAGATCAAGCTTCGCTCGTCCGCCTTTCCGGTTTCCTTCTCAATGATTGAGGCAAGGATCAACAATTGATAAGGGGTTTCAAGCGGCAATCCTTGGTCTCGCCCATTCCAGATAGTCTGCAGTTGCTGCTGCATCATCTGATAACTTTGTGTCAATAAGCTGCTGACATCAGTTCCGGCGCGATATTGATAGGTATCTGGGAAAAATTTGCCTTCAGGTTTAGCCGAGGTATCCCCCTGCTGCTGCAGTACGGTGATAAAAGGCTGCGGGTCCATGCGTAAATGGGGTAACTGCTGCAAGTACTGTTGCCATTCCTTGACCGTTTTACCTTCCACCAACGTGAAACTGAAGCGTTTTTCATCCCCGGCAACAAGTTTGGTTAACAGTGATAACGGCGTATCTCCAGGATTAATTTCATACAACCCTGAACGAATAGCGGTAAGTTGTGGTTGCCATTTACCGAGTAACTTCCATCGCCAGTCATATTGTAACAACCCCCGTTGTTGCAATTCCTGACCTAACCGATGATAAGAGGTACCATGCTCAAGCTGTAATTCTTGTGGCATATCCAGTACCAGTGCCGAACGGCTATACTGCTGCAATTGCTGATAACCCCATAAGCCCAAGCCTAACAACAATGTCAGTACGGTAAAAAATACGGCAACCGCTACCAAGATCCATTTTTTCATAACTGAATAGCGAGATTTTCCCTTAATTGTGCACTACCCGGCCAGACGGCAAAATGGTATGAATCAGCAGCGATAACATCCACAGTGCCTAACAAACTGTTGCTGATAAATAAATGTGAGACCCGAGCAAGCCAGTCATAAGTGACAGGCACCACTTGGACATGAACGCCCATGGCTAACAAGGTCATAATGACTTGTTGCCGCATTACGCCCGAGACACCGCAGTTATTCATTGCTGGCGTTAATGCCTGCCACTGGTCATTTTCATCTTGAAACAGCAAAAACAGATTGGCCATTGAGGATTCCACCAGCCATCCATCGGTATCGCAAACCAGCCAATCGTCACAATCTTCATCGAGCGCGTAACTTTTGATTAGCACCTGCTCCAGGCGATTAAGATGTTTCATGCCTGCCAGTAACGGTTGCTTGGCCAGCTGGACAGTTGATGTCTGCAACTTGATGCCCTGTTGTTGCCAGGAAGTGTAATGCACGGGTATAGGACTGAAACTGACCACTTCGGTGACTTGTGGCGCGGTTGGCGGAGCGTAACCACGCCCACCAACACCTCGACTCAGTTGTAGTTTTAAGCAATGACGGGGAAAACGGCCAGCAGTTTCAGTCAATAACGTCAGTAAGGTTTCTGATGGCTGCCAGGAAAAACCCAATCTTGCCGCACCATCAGTAAGGCGTTGCAAATGACATGAGAGAAACTGTATCGCACCAGCTCCATCGACGGCCATGGTAGCGAATAAGCCATCACCATAGGTGAAAGCACGATCACGGACATCGATTGTGTCAGCTGGTTTGCCGTTTACCCACACCGAACCCATAAAGGAAGATCAGTCCTGGCTGATACGGCTGGCAACCGCATCCTGCTGATCTTTGTACTTGGCATTTTTACGTGCGTTGTAGGGTTTAGCGACTGGATGATTGAGCTTATCGAAGTTCAAGGCACCAATCGTCATCATTGGCCGTAACGCTAACGGCAATTTACCACTGTTAAAAAATTCGAGGACAATTTTACCTTTCCAACCCGGATCAATACGATGAGCCGTAACATGTACCATCAGACCGAGCCGCGCAAGCGATGAACGGCCATCGAGCCAGCCAACAATATCTGCCGGCAGCTGCACACTTTCATAGGTCACAGCGAGCGCCAATTCTCCTGGATGCAGAAAAAAAGCCTGACCATCGGCGATGTCAATTTGCTCGCTCATCACACTGTCCAGCGCTGCCTGAACTTCTGCTTTGGGGCCAGACAGGTCGATATAGGCCGCAGTATGATCTTTAAATACGCGGAACTGATGACCAAGCCGCACATCCACACTGACACCACTGATAGCGTCACTGGAAGGGCGTGGCTCTATCACAATACTGCCTTCATCAAGGCTCTGTTCTATTTCGATGTCCGTTAATCTCATTTGGCCCTGTCTCCCGGGTCTTTATCTGGAAAGTAAATGCTGAATACGTGTTTTCAGAATATCGGTGGCAATGCGGTTTTTACCGCCACGAGGCACAATAATGTCTGCATATTGTTTTGACGGCTCAATAAATTGCAGATACATCGGCCGCACGGTGTTCTGGTACTGCGTCAGAACTGACTCCATGGTCCGGCCACGCTCTTCTACATCTCGCCGTAAGCGCCGGATCAGACACACGTCCAGAGGTGTATCCATAAAGACGCTGGCATCCATCAACTCTCGCAGCCGAGTGTCGGTCAACAACAGAATACCTTCGAGAATAATGACCTTTTTCGGTGTCATCAACAACGACTCCCCTGTGCGAGTATGTTCAACATAACTGTAACAGGGAATTTCGACCGGCTTGCCATCTTTAAGATTTTCTAAGTGACGCGCCAGCAACTGATGATCTAGCGCTTTGGGGTGATCATAATTGGTCAACACCCGCTGTTCCATCGGCAGATGGCTTTGATCACGGTAGTAGCTATCTTCGCTAATCACCCCGATTTCGTTAGTCCCGAGATCCCGGCACAACTCCTCGTAGATGGTTCTTGCTATGAGGCTTTTGCCAGACGCCGAAGCGCCGGCAATGCCAATTATCACACTGTGAGTAGAGCTCATTCTGCTTTATTCTTCCTCAGAAATCGCAATAGATACAGTACTTTGTTGCTGCTGCAACGCCAGTCCGGCGGCGACTTTGCGAGCAATGTCGCGATAGATACCGGCAACCTCACCATCGACGTCAGCGACGACGGTCGGCACACCGTTATCCATATTTTCGCGAATGCTACCATTTAACGGTAATGCGCCCAACAATGGCACGTTATAACGCTGCGCAATGCGAGAACCACCTTCGCTACCAAACGGATATTCTTTGTGACCGCATTCAGGACACAAGTAGAAACTCATGTTCTCTACTACACCAAGCACTGGAATATTGACCTTTTCGAACATCGAGATGCCTTTTTGTGCATCGGCTAACGCAATGTCCTGTGGTGTAGTGACAATCACCGCACCGCTAACCGGTACTTTTTGTGACAGAGTCAGCTGAATATCGCCTGTGCCTGGCGGCAAATCGATCACCAGATAATCCAGATCCTGCCATAAAGATTCATTCACTAACTGCAACAATGCACCGGCTGCCATAGGACCACGCCACACGGCGGCTTCATCACCAGAAAGCAAAAAGCCAATACTCTGCGCACTGATACCATGCGCATTAGCGCAAGTCATGTGTTTACCATCAGGTGACAATGGGCGGTAATCGGTGATCCCAAGCATCATCGGCACTGAGGGACCATAAATATCCGCATCCAAAATACCGACATTGGCACCTTCAGACGCCAACGCCAACGCTAAGTTGACTGAAGTGGTCGATTTACCGACACCGCCTTTACCTGAGGCTACTGCAATTACTTGTTTCACATTAGGAATAGGTGGAATACTGCCACTGGCAGAATAGGACTTCACACTAAAGTCCATTTCGGCTTCAACTTCTTCAATACCGTCAATTTTGGCGAGTTCCTGAGTCAGAGCCATCACGGTATCACGATATTGAGTTTCACATGGGTATGGATATACCAAGCCTAATTGTAGCTGAGTGCCATTCATTGCCAGCTTGGTAACGCAGCCCGCATCGACCAAGCCCTGTTTCAGGTAAGGATCCTGATAGGCATTGAGCGTGGCAAGTACTGGACCGAGAAGTTCGTCGCTAAGACGATAGTCCTGAGATGCAGAAGACAAAATATAATCCCCTTGAGATAAAGTTGATCAAGTGTACCAGATATTATCCGCTGATTTGGAATAGATTTAGCCCATCAAGCTCACACCATGATGAAAATGGCGCAGGGATCGGTTAGTATCTAGGCCATTATTTTTAGGGCCCTTTAAACAGATCAGAAACAAGATGTCAGATTCGAAACGCAAGATCCTCGTTACCAGTGCATTACCTTACGCAAATGGCTCCATCCATCTGGGGCATATGCTTGAACATATTCAGACCGATATCTGGTCACGCTTTCAAAAATTGCGTGGTCATGAGTGCTATTACATCTGCGCCGATGATGCACACGGCACCCCCATCATGCTTAAGGCCCAGCAGATGGGGATCACCCCAGAACAGATGATTGCCGACGTCAGCAAGGAACATCAGGCGGATTTTGCCGGATTCAATATTAGCTACGACAACTATCACAGTACTCATAGTCCTGAAAACCATGAAATCGCCAATGAGATCTATCTGAAATTGCGAGAAAATGGTTTTATCAAACAGCGCACTATCAGTCAGCTGTATGATCCGGAAAAGCAGATGTTTCTGCCGGACCGTTTTGTTAAAGGCACCTGTCCGAAGTGTAAGGCTGAAGGCCAATATGGCGATAACTGCGATAATTGCGGCGCAACCTATAGCCCAACCGAGCTTATCAACCCACGCTCTGCAGTTTCTGGTGCCACTCCCGTACTGAAGGAATCCGTGCATTTCTTCTTCGATTTACCGGCATTTGAAGACATGCTGAAGAACTGGACTCGCTCTGGTTCTCTGCAAACAGAGATTGCGAATAAACTGAACGAATGGTTCGAACAGGGATTGCAACAGTGGGATATTAGCCGCGATGCGCCCTATTTTGGCTTTGAAATACCCGATGCCCCCGGCAAATATTTTTATGTGTGGCTGGATGCACCTATCGGTTACATGGGCTCGTTTCGGAATCTGTGTAATAAACGTCCAGAACTGGATTTCAATGAATTCTGGGGTAAGGATTCTACCGCAGAAGTCTATCACTTCATCGGCAAGGACATTGTGTACTTCCACAGTCTGTTCTGGCCGGCCATGCTCTATGGGAGTGGCTACCGCCAACCAAATAGCGTATTCACCCACGGTTATGTGACCGTGAATGGCGCCAAGATGTCAAAATCGAAAGGGACCTTCATTAAGGCGCGTACCTATCTGGAGCACCTAGATCCTGAATATCTGCGTTATTATTACGCGGCAAAGCTGTCAAATGGCATTGACGACCTTGATCTTAACCTGGAAGATTTTGTCAGCCGGGTCAACGCTGATTTGGTGGGCAAACTGGTAAACCTCGCTAGTCGTACCGCTGGTTTTATTACCAAACGTTTTGATGGCAAGTTAGCTGCGGTTAACAATAGCGCATTAAGCAACACATTCTTGGCAAAGGCCGATGTGATCGCCGAACTCTACGAAAACCGTGAATACAGCAAGGCGATTCGCGAAATTATGACACTGGCGGATTTGGCAAATGCTTATGTAGCCGATGAAGCGCCATGGCAGCTGGTAAAAGCTGACGAAACCTTAAGTCGCGCACATGAAGTATGCTCCAACGCCATCAATCTGTTCCGTATTCTGGCAACCTATCTGAAGCCAGTGGTGCCTAGGCTGGCAGCTGACGTTGAAGCTTTCCTTGGACTGGAACTGACCTGGGATGGCTTAACGCAGGATCTGGCCGGACATGCCATAAATCCATTCAAGCCTATGATGCAACGTGTCGAACTGGACAAAGTGAATGCGATGGTAGAAGCCTCCAAAGAAAACTTGCAAACGGCGGCAGCGCCAGAAGTTCAAGCTTCACCATTGGCAGATGATCCAATCAGTGCAGAAATTGCTTACGATGATTTTGCAAAAGTGGACTTGCGGATCGCACTCATCAAGCAAGCTGAACTGGTGCCAGAAGCTAGCAAATTGCTGAAACTCCAATTAGATATCGGCGGAGAAACCCGTCAGGTTTTTGCGGGTATCAAATCTGCTTATAATCCAGAAGACTTGGTTGGCAAACTCACCGTAATGGTAGCGAATCTGGCTCCGCGCAAGATGCGTTTCGGCATGTCTGAAGGCATGGTGCTGGCAGCAGGTCCCGGCGGTAAAGATCTATGGATATTAGAACCGCATGAAGGCGCCCAACCGGGTATGCGCGTGAAATAATATTCGAAAGGCCGCAATCTGCGGCCTTTTTTAATCATTATTCTGGCAGACCACTACACCGGATTCGCAATATCAATGAACGTGTGTTCTAAGCCAAATTGCTGCGCCAAGTGCGCCCCTAATGCCTGAATGCCATAAAGCTCGGTTGCATGATGGCCTGCAGCATAATAATGGATACCCTGCTCTGCCGCGCTGTGGAAAGTACGCTCCGATACTTCACCACTGATAAACGCATCTACGCCAAGTTCATAAGCCTGATCGATATAATCCTGCGCACCGCCAGTGCACCAGGCAACCGTACGGATATCTTTGCGCGGTGCAGGTAGATGCAAGGGTTTACGTCCTAACTTGGCGGCTATCCATTCGGCGAAACGCTCAGGGGACATGCTATGCGGGAGATAACCTCGCCACAGCAATTCCTGCGGGAGCGAGCTTACCGGAGCCGCCTCTTGTAATCCGAGTTGCACCGCTAAAGTGATGTTGTTGCCGACCTGCGGGTGGGCATCTAATGGCAGGTGATAACCGAACAGGTTGATATCATTCACCAGCAAAGATTTTATCCGTCGCTGTTTCATTCCAACCAATACCTGAGGTTCGCTTTTCCAGAAAAAGCCGTGATGTACCAATATTGCATCCGCCTGGCAGGCAATAGCCGCGTCTATCAGCGATTGACAAGCAGTCACCCCGGTGACGATACGGTTTATCTCAGATTTGCCTTCGACTTGCAGACCATTGGGAGCGTAATCCCGAAATTTATCGACCTGTAAAAATTCCTGCAAATATTGCTGTAACTCTGACCGCTGCATCTGTTCATCCGGTTAAATAGGTTTGCATTATGGTAGCACATGCCTGGTTACTACTCGCAGTAGCACTAAAGTATCAACCATTCTCAATGGTTAAATTCAGTAACCTTTCCAGCAATTTCTGTTACCAAATTGGACATTTCTGCAACTTGCCCGATAAAATTACTCACAAATACCAAAATTCATTATCGAAAAAGACGGATAGAATCGTATGACAACACTCACCAAAGAAAATGTAATCAGCCAGTTGGAAACGTTGCTCAGTGCCAAAGATGGCAAGCAAGTTACCGTCGAACAAAGTGGCAGCTGGTACAAAATTGATGGCGGGAAGTCCGTACGCTTTAGCGAATTGGAACAGATGTTGGCAGAATGTGTCGTGGTTCCCGCAGTTAAACCACCGGCAAAAACTGCGGCCAAACCAGCCAAGAAGGTTAAGCCAGCCAGCAACGGTGGTAAGACACCAAAAGAGATTTGGCGTGAGAAATTGTCAGCCAATCCCGGCAATCAACTGCCTCGTGGCTTCTAATCCTGATTTTGTAAATATAAAAGGCGCTAATAAGCGCCTTTTTATTGATTACATGGCTTTATCGACCCGTACGCTGCCCTTTAGGTAAACAACCCGGACTTCATCACCGGGATTGAATGGCATTCCTGGATCTTTGTCCTGGATGATCATCACCTGAGTGTTGTCTTCCTGACGGATCATTAGTTCAATAAGCTGTGTTTGACGATAATAACTGCCGCTACCACTGTTACTGCCAATCCCGGCACCCACAATTGCGCCTAATACCGTAGCGACATCACGCCCATTTCCGCTCCCGAACTGATGACCAATCACGCCACCGAGTAATGCACCACCAAAGGTACGCCAACCGCTGTTTTTATCCTCTACCAGTTGCTGTTGGGTGATATCTCTTACCGATATCACCGAACCATACAACACCTTCTCGACAGGCACTGCTTGGTTACGGTCGTAACCAGCCTGTGCTGACACCATGAATAAGGTCGATAACACAAATACACTGAATAATGTTTTCCACATAGCCGGATTTCCGCTAATTTAATAGGTAAGCCCGTCAATTAATAATACGCAATCGTGAACTCGCTGTCCTTCATTAATAACACCATGGAACCATTTCCATCTCCGGAATTGGCACTGAAGGATCCCAATGGCTTACTGGCCATCGGTGGTGATCTGCATCCTCAACGTTTGCTGAACGCCTATTACGAAGGGATATTCCCCTGGTTTAATCAGCATGATCCCATTCTGTGGTGGTCACCAGATCCTCGGGCGATATTTATTCCTGGTAGTGTGAATATTGCCAGAAGCTTACGCAAATACCTGCGTAAACAGCCTTGGCGTATCACGATAAATCACGCATTTGCTGATGTTGTCGCCGGCTGCGCTATGCCGCGTAAGGGACAGGATGGCACCTGGATCACCGGGGAAATCCGACTTGCCTACCAAGAGCTACATCAAATGGGGCGAGCACACTCATTTGAAGTCTGGCAAGGTGAACGATTGATTGGCGGATTATATGGACTGGACGTGGGCCAGGTATTTTGCGGCGAGTCGATGTTTCATCGGGAAACAAACGCCTCAAAAGCGGCATTTATCGCATTGCACCAACATGCCCTCGCAAAAGGTTACAAGTTGATCGACGCCCAGGTGATGAATCCACATCTGTCTTCTTTGGGTGCCAAGTCGATTGAGCGCAAACAGTTTTTGGAGCTGCTTTACCGTTACCGAGATGGAGAAGCAATGCCCGGAAGCTGGGCAGCAAGTGAGGTCAATCTTGAACTCTGAGCCGCAGACAGTTGCTGTAGGCATTACCCCCCCCTTCAGCTGCAGTTACTTCGCTGAACGCCAAGAACAGTTAATTGTTATCCAACAGGAACTGTTACAACTGCCGTTATACGAGCGACTACTCGCCATGGGATTTCGTCGTAGTGGTGAAGCGGTGTACCGTCCGCATTGTCCGGGATGTCAGGCTTGCCAGTCGTTACGTATCCCATTAGCAGATTTCAAGCCATCTCAACGCCAGAAACGCACACTGGCGCATAATCAGGATTTAGACGTCCGGATTACCGACAGCTACCAGGATGCACACTATGCGCTATATGACCGCTACATTCGCACTCGTCATCAGGATGGCAGCATGTATCCGCCGAGTCTGGAACAGTATCAGCATTTTCTGAGCAGTCAGTGGTTACAGCCGCGATTTATAGAACTCTTGCTCCATGGGCAGTTAGTCGGCGTCGCAGTCACGGATGTTTTACCCAACAGTCTGTCGGCCGTTTACAGTTATTTTGATCCGGATATGGAGAAGCGTTCGCTTGGCAGTATGATGATCCTCACTCAGTGCCGCTTGGCACAAGAGTGGCGTAAACAGTACCTTTATTTGGGATATCAGATAGATAATCATCCGAAGATGGATTACAAACGGCTATATCGCCCCTATGAAATCTTAACGGAACAAGGCTGGGAAAAAAGCGATTGTCTGGCCTCTCACCCTTTACACACTCGGTAATTTGCGGCATGATACGGCGGTTTTTTACCTACCAGGCTAACAGGACAATTTATTAATGGCGAAAGAAGACAGTATTGAGATGCAAGGAACCATTTTGGAAACCTTGCCAAATACAATGTTCCGGGTTGAATTGGAAAATGGTCACGTTGTGACTGCTCATATCTCCGGTAAAATGCGTAAAAACTACATCCGAATTCTGACCGGTGACAAAGTTACAGTTCAATTGACTCCATACGATCTGAGCAAAGGCCGCATCGTATTCCGCGCACGCTAATCATCTTCTTCATCGACGACCTGGCACTATAGCTTGGCTATATGTGTTACTGGCAGGTGTTTTCCTGCGATTGCCTGAAGTACCGGATTTTCGTAAAAAAATGGCTGCTAAAAGCAGCCATTTGCATTAATGCGTTAGAGGTTATGAAACCTTTTCTAATTCATCAATTTGAATATCGAGTTCCCCATCTTTGACATCCACTCGAGCAACGCCACCGGCCTCGAGTTTGCCAAAGAGGATCTCATCAGCCAAAGGCCGTTTAAGCAGATCTTTGACAACTCGCGCCATAGGTCTAGCGCCCATGGATTTGTCATAGCCCTTTTCAGCCAACAGTGTCCGCGCTTCATCACTAACTTCCAGCGTAACACCCTTCTGATCCAGCTGTGCCTGTAGTTCTACCAAGAACTTATCGACCACCTTCGCAATAATGGTCATATCCAGACTGTTGAACCAGATAATGGCGTCCAAACGGTTACGGAACTCAGGTGAAAAGATACGATTGATTTCTGACATCGCATCAGAGCTGTGATCCTGCTGTTTAAAACCAATTGACTTACGCACGGTTTCCTGAACCCCGGCGTTGGTTGTCATCACCAGCGTAACATGGCGGAAGTCTGCTTTACGTCCATTGTTATCAGTCAGTGTGCCGTGATCCATTACCTGCAACAACAAGTTATAGATATCCGGGTGGGCCTTTTCTATTTCATCCAGCAATACCACGCAATGAGGATTCTTGATAACGGCATCGGTCAATAGTCCCCCTTGGTCAAAGCCAACATATCCTGGCGGAGCACCAATTAAGCGAGAGACAGTATGACTTTCCATGTACTCGGACATGTCAAAACGTACCAACTGCAAGCCAAGGCATTGTGCCAACTGATTAGTAACTTCGGTTTTACCCACGCCGGTAGGGCCAGCGAACAAGAAACTACCAACAGGCCGATTTTCGTTGCCTAAACCACTACGCGCAAGTCGAATGGACGCGCTCAGGCTTTCGATGGCTTTATCCTGACCAAATACCACCATCTTCAAATTACGCTCAAGGTTTTTGAGCATATCTTTTTCGGTGGATGATACAGATTTTTCTGGAATCCGCGCCATCTTAGCAATAACCGCTTCAATCTCCAGTTCACCAATGGTTTTCTTGCGCCGACTCTGGGGCATCATCGCCATACGGGCACCCGCTTCGTCGATCACATCAATCGCCTTGTCTGGCAGATGCCGATCGTTAATATGGCGATCCGATAATCTCGCAGCGCTAGCCAGTGCGGCATGGGTATAGCGCACGTTGTGGTGCTGTTCGTAACGAGACTTCAGACCTTCGAGGATCTTGGTGGTTTCGTCCACACTTGGTTCAACAATGTCCACTTTCTGAAAGCGGCGCGCTAATGCCCGATCCTTTTCAAAAATACTCTGATATTCCTGGAAAGTGGTGGAGCCCATACAGCGCAAACTGCCTGAAGACAATAAGGGCTTCAGCAGATTAGAAGCATCCATTACGCCACCAGACGCCGCTCCCGCACCAATAATGGTGTGAATTTCATCGATGAACAGAATAGCATTTTGATCAGACGTCAGTTCCTTTAATAAGTTCTTGAATCTTTTCTCAAAATCACCACGATATTTAGTGCCTGCCAGCAGTGCACCCATGTCCAAAGAATAGACAGTTGCGTCCTTGATAATTTCCGGAACTGCATTGTTGACAATTCGATAAGCTAAACCTTCAGCAATGGCGGTTTTACCAACCCCTGCTTCACCCACCAGCAGTGGATTGTTTTTACGACGCCGACAGAGGATCTGAATTGAACGTTCAATCTCGTTATCACGTCCAATAAGCGGATCAATTTTGCCTTGCTGCGCCAGTTCATTGAGGTTGCTGGAAAACTGTGACAGCATGCTGCGTTCTTCTGGGGCATCAGCCTGCTCTTCCACATTTTCCTGGGCAGGACTGTTGTCACTCTCTTCGTTTTTGGCAACACCATGAGAGATATAATTCACAACGTCCAGCCGCGTCACGTCATATCGACGCAGCAGGTAGACCGCTTGTGATTCTTGCTCACTGAAAATTGCTACCAGGACGTTAGCACCGGTCACTTCATTACGGCCAGAGGACTGCACGTGAAATACCGCGCGCTGCAATACCCGTTGGAAACCGAGCGTTGGCTGGGTTTCACGATCGTCTGCAGGGTCGGTAATAACCGGGGTAGTTTGCGCGATAAACGCGGCCACATCTTCCCGTAACTTTTCAATATTGGCACCACAGGCCAACAGCGCATCCCGAGCTGCGGGGTTATCGATAAGTGCCAACAACAGATGTTCTACGGTCATATATTCATGCCGTGCATCCCTGGCTTGCTGAAACGCCAGGTTCAAGGTCACTTCCAAATCTTTGTTCAGCATACGCACCCCCTAACCACAGTGATAAGCTTATTTACGCTTTCTCTAACGAACACAGTAACGGATGTTGGTTTTGCCTGGCAAATTGATTTACCTGAGCCACTTTGGTTTCGGCAATCCCGAACGGATACAGTCCACATACTGCTTTACCCTGATGGTGCACCATCAACATCAGATCGGTAGCCTCCTGTTCATTTTTACCGAAAAACAACTGGATAACTTCTACAACGAAGTCCATCGGCGTGTAATCGTCGTTATTCAAAATTACTTTATACATTGGAGGTGGTTGCAGCTCCTGCGCGATACTGCTTTCCAACTGCTCAATTTGACCGCTTTTACTCATGCTTAAATACTAGCCTCTGTCCACTGACCTTACCAAATAACTGGGGCAGTGACGTGCTTGAAAAATAAATTTGATCTTGCTCTCACTATAACGCGCTTCTGACAAAATTGTCTAAGCCCATTAGTAAACAAATATGGTCAACCACGACCGCATTCAATCCCTGATATCAATACAATAGTGTATGTCATCGCGACATAGTTTAAAGTTTGACCGATTCCATTGTTGATTTTTTGTTAATTTAACGCTTGACTTCCCATGCAACTGCTTACATCCTGTACAGCGAGTGGTGAGCAGTCAGCTCAATTTTGTGCTGATTGTTTGAGTGGGATGCAGACATAGAAGGAAGTAGATGTATGGCAAGCGGAACTGTTAAGTGGTTCAACAACGCCAAGGGATTCGGGTTTATCTGCCCTGATGAAGGTGGTGAAGACGTATTCGCGCACTATTCAACCATTGACATGGATGGTTATCGCACATTAAAAGCTGGCCAGCCAGTTGAATTTGAGGTTGAGAAAGGTCCAAAAGGCATGCATGCCTCATCCATTTCTCCCGTCAAATAACGAAATAAAAATTATAAAGTAAAGGCGGGTTAACCCCGCCTTTTATTTTAGCTATTGTTGCTAGGCCCGCGACTGCGACTCACACCGCAGTCGTTCAATACAACCTTAAGCATCCATTACAGCATTCAGTGTGGCGCTTGGGCGCATCGCCGCAGAAGCCAACTGATGGTCTGGTCGATAGTAGCCTGCCATTTCAACCGCACTTCCCTGCACACCATTCAGTTCTGCCACAATCTGCTCTTCCTTAGCGATCAAGGCATCCGCGATTGGTGCAAAATGCTGCTGCAATGCAACATCCGCATCCTGTGCCGCCAGCGCTTTCGCCCAATATTGTGCCAAGAAATAATGACTGCCGCGGTTATCCAGTTCACCGACTCGGCGTGAAGGTGACTTGTTGTTATCCAGGAACTCCCCAATGGCTTGATCCAAGCAATCTGCCAGCACCTGAGCCTTAGCATTACCCGTTGTCTGACTCAAATGTTCCAGAGATGCTCCCAGCGCCAAAAATTCACCCAGCGAATCCCAACGCAAATGGTTTTCTTCAACAAACTGCTGCACATGTTTAGGCGCACTGCCACCCGCACCCGTTTCAAATAAACCACCACCATTCATCAACGGCACAATAGATAACATTTTGGCGCTCGTCCCCAACTCAAGGATTGGGAACAAGTCGGTCAGATAATCACGTAATACGTTACCTGTAACGGAGATAGTATCTTTACCGGCTTTCATACGAGTTAGCGACAAATGTGCTGCGGCTTTAGGTTCCAGGATCTGAATATCCAGACCACGGGTATCTTCTTCAGGCAGATACGCTTTTACCTTAGCTATCACTTGCGCATCATGGGCACGGTTCTCGTCTAGCCAAAATACCGCTGGGGTATTGGACAGACGGGCACGACGTACTGCCAATTTTACCCAGTCACGGATGGGCGCATCTTTGGCCTGACACATACGCCAGATATCACCCTGCTCTACTTCATGCACCATCAATGCTTCGCCAGCGGCATTGAGCACTTTCACCACGCCAGCGGCAGGAATTTCGAAAGTCTTGTCATGGCTGCCGTATTCTTCCGCTTTTTGTGCCATCAAACCGACATTAGGAACAGTACCCATTGTCGCCGGGTCAAAAGCGCCATGTTCTTTACAGAAGTTAATCGCTTCGTCGTAAACTCCCGCGTAACAACGATCTGGGATCATTGCTTTGATATCATGCAGTTGACCATCAGGCCCCCACATTTTGCCACCGGCACGGATGGCAGCAGGCATTGATGCATCAATAATCACATCACTTGGTACATGCAAGTTCGTAATGCCTTTGTCGGAATTGACCATCGCTAACGGAGGTTGTACTTCATAAACCGCAGCAATGTCAGCTTCAATCGCGGCTCTCTCGGTAGATGGCAGTTCCGCAATACGGGCGACTACATCACCAAAACCGTTATTAACATCGACACCAATGGCTTTAAAAGTGTCCGCATGTTTGGCAAACAAAGCCTTGTAATAAGCTTTAACGGCGTATCCGAAAAGTACTGGATCAGATACTTTCATCATTGTCGCTTTCAAGTGCAGCGATAACAGCACACCTTCTGCTTTTGCCGCAGCAATCTCTTTTTCATAGAACGCACTCAATTCGCGCACATTCATTACCGAAGCATCAATGATTTCACCGGCGAGCAATTTCAGACTCGGCTTTAACGTAACCTTGTTACCGTCATTCTGTTCCAATACGATTGATACCGTATCAGCAGCCGGCATCGTCACTGACTTTTCACTGCCGTAAAAATCTCCATGGTCCATATGCGCGACATGAGACTTAGAATCCTTGCTCCAGGCACCCATAGAATGAGGGTGTTTACGTGCATATTGTTTCACCGAGGCTGGTGCTCGGCGGTCAGAGTTCCCTTCACGCAATACAGGGTTTACAGCACTGCCTTTAATTTTGTCATAACGAGACTTAACGTCTTTCTCTTCATCATTTGCAGGTTCTTCTGGGTAATCCGGCAGCACATAACCCTTAGCCTGTAATTCTTTAATACAAGCTTTTAGTTGTGGGATGGAAGCACTGATGTTCGGTAACTTGATGATATTGGCTTCAGGGGTGGTCGCCAGAGCACCAAGCTCAGCCAAATGATCGTCAATACGCTGTTCTGCGGTCAGGCGCTCAGGGAACGCGGCAATCACACGGCCAGACAAAGAGATATCGCGAGTTTCAACATTGATGCCGGCGCTTTTGGTGAAGGTCTTGATTATCGGTAGCAGGGATAGGGTCGCCAACGCAGGCGCTTCATCTGTTTCCGTATAGATGATGGTGGGAGTTTTATCGGTCATTTTGGGTCCTACGTTCGTTTGCTTGAAATAGAGACAATTGCTTCCCGTTTTAAACTGCTGTCTCGGTTACCAATAAAATGCCTTTCTATCAATAAATCCGACAAGCGGTTCGACTCACCAAAAACGGGTCTTAGATCACATTTTGGCGAACATCATAGAGCATTCTGCACAAGATTCAAATTCCGTAAGCAGCTTCAATCCTTAGACGATTGTCGCAGGTATGTTAAGATCTGCGTCATAGTACACCGCCTGAGTTACCTGCTAGCACAATGAAACCCCGTGACCGTCGTTCGCCGTCTTCTATCAATAGTGTGCGTCCAACTACCTCAAGCAAACACCACCGAGAGATTAAAGCGGCGCTTTCGCTCGAGGAGACCAAGGTTTTATTGTTCAACAAACCGTTTGACGTGTTGTGCCAGTTTACCGATGAAGGTGGTCGTAAAACCTTAAAAGACTTTATAGATGCACCGAGCGTATATGCTGCCGGAAGGTTAGATCGCGACAGTGAGGGCCTGTTGTTACTCACCAACAATGGCAAGTTGCAAGCAAAACTGACCACACCGCAACGCCATACCTTCAAAACCTATTGGGTACAGGTTGAAGGCGACGTGAGTGAAATAGCACTGGAACAATTACGCCAGGGCGTTGAATTAAAAGATGGTATGACACTGCCCGCCCAAGTTAGAAGAATTGAGCCGCCAGTAATATGGCAACGCATACCTCCTGTACGCGAACGTAAATCAGTGGCTGATTGCTGGCTGGAAATAAAAATTCGCGAAGGCCGTAATCGCCAGGTCCGCCGCATGACTGCGCATGTTGGTTACCCTACGCTACGGCTAATCCGTTACGCCATTGGAAATTACTCGCTCGATATCAATGGTCAACGCCTGGCAAACGGAGCTTATCTGGAATTGACACCACAGCAGATTGAGGCACTTTGGCAATGAGTAATATTGCAGTCAGGGACAAAGTCAGATACCGGCCTAATGTAACGGTTGCCTGTGTTATCGAGGCCGAAAACAAATTTCTGATGGTAGAAGAATGGATTAATGGCGAGCAAAAATTTAACCAGCCTGCAGGACACTTAGAGGCCGGAGAAAGTCTTACCATGGCCTGCGCCCGGGAAATTATTGAAGAAACCGGTTTAGCGCTGCAACCACAGCAATTACTGCGCATAGATCAGTACAATGCCAATGCCGAACTAGCATTTCTGCGCTTCACTTTCTGCTGCCAACTGCCCGCATGTCGCAGTGCAGCCCCGCAAGATGCCGACATCACGGCAACACACTGGCTTAGTTTTGACGAGATTTGCGCCTTGGGGAGTAAGCTACGTAGTCCGTTGGTCGCCGAAGTGATCCGCAGTTATCGCCAAGGACCGCGTTATGACCTGGAATTGTTAAATTGGCAATTCCTGGCATTAGCAGGTGGCGTTAAGCCGTGATAGAATACGCGACCAATTATCCGGGTTAACTGTTGCCAGATTGCCATCAACTCATTGAGCGGCAAGCAGCTTTCCATTGCTACTTTAATTATGTGGTGACAGCAAACAACTTAACCCTGTCGATGTTTAACGGTGAACCAGGTTTTATGACATTTATCGATCCCAATCCTTCTGCAAAAAAAGTTATCGTCGGCATGTCCGGTGGCGTTGACTCCTCGGTATCAGCTTACTTGCTGAAACAGCAGGGATACCAAGTGGAAGGACTCTTTATGAAAAACTGGGAAGAGGACGATGATACCGAGTATTGCTCCGCAGCAGCGGATCTGCAGGACGCTCTGGCAGTATGTGACAAATTAGGGATCAAACTGCATACCGTCAACTTTGCGGCTGAATATTGGGACAACGTCTTCGAGTATTTTCTGGAAGAATACAAAGCCGGACGCACCCCTAACCCAGACATCATGTGTAACAAGGAAATCAAATTTAAAGCTTTCCTTGATTTTGCTGACGACATTCTCGATGCCGATTACATTGCCATGGGCCATTATGTGCGCCGCGGTGAGCTTAACGGTAAAACCACATTACTGCGTGGTGCAGATAGTAATAAAGACCAGAGTTATTTCCTTTACACCCTAGGTCACGAGCAGCTTTCTCGTAGCCTGTTCCCTGTCGGTGATATTGAGAAGCCTCGAGTACGGGAAATAGCCAAAGAACTTGGGCTGGTAACGGCAGATAAAAAAGACAGTACCGGGATCTGTTTTATCGGCGAACGTAAATTCAGTGAATTTCTCAGTCGTTATCTGCCAGCACAACCCGGCAATATTGAAACGGTCGAAGGTGAAATCATCGGCCAACATCAGGGACTGATGTACCATACATTGGGCCAACGTAAAGGTTTGGGTATCGGTGGTACCAAAGACGGCAATGAAGAGCCATGGTATACCGTTGATAAAGATCTTGAACGTAATGTTTTAGTAGTAGCCCAGGGACATCATCACCCACGCTTGATGTCTGATGGACTCATCGCGCATCAATTACATTGGGTGGATCATCTGGGTCCCGTTGACGGGCAACAACTCACGGTAAAAACCCGTTATCGTCAACCGGACATTGGTTGCCGGGTTCACTATAATGGCAAAGATGAAATAAAAGTGATCTTCGACAATCCCGTTGCAGCTGTCACCCCTGGACAATCAGCGGTATTCTACAATGGTGGAATCTGCCTCGGTGGCGGCATCATAGATAGTCTGATAAGAGAGTAATCAGTGAAAACACTGCATGACAGAACCATGGCACTGGCAGCAACCCTGCAGGCTGTTGCTCAGGTTCAGTACATTGCCCGTCACGGTGAAACCGATGACGAACAACTGGCTGCTGCGCTGAACACCATTTTAGTGACAGACCCTGACAGCATTGATGATATCTATCCCGACAAAAAAGTGCTAGCAAACGGTTACCGCTGGGTGATCAACCAGCTTGGCGATAATCACCAGAAAGATGTCGAGATCACTCGTTATCTGGTGGGCTTACTGGCGCTGGAGCGCAAACTCAGCCGCAATAATGCCGCACTGGCGATGATGTCGGAACGCATCCAGCAAATCCATAGGCAACTGCAGCACTTCACAATCACCGATGAACAAGTGATCGCCAATTTTGCCGATATCTATAGCGATATCATCAGCAATCTCGGTCCAAAAATTCAGATTTCCGGGAATCCCCATATTCTGCAACAAAAGTCGGTACAAAATAAAATACGTGCACTGCTGCTGGCAGCAATGCGCAGCGCCGTGCTTTGGCGACAACTGGGTGGGAAACGCCGACAACTGGTGTTTTCGCGTAAAGCCATCGTCGATACGGCCAATAACAGCCTCTCCCTATATTAAAAGCCAAGTTCATCAAGGAGCTTACAATGGATCTTTCCGCACTGACTGCTATCTCCCCGGTTGACGGGCGCTATGGCAATAAAACCACCGAACTTCGGGGGATATTCAGCGAGTACGGTCTCAGCAAATATCGTGTTCAGGTCGAAATCAACTGGTTGAAATTATTGTCCAGTTGTCCAGATATTGAAGAGGTTCCGCCATTTAGCGAACGAGCACTGGCACAGCTTGACAGCATTCGCGATAACTTCAGTGTGGAAGATGCACTACGCGTTAAAGCGATTGAAGCGACCACCAACCACGATGTAAAAGCGGTCGAATACTTCATCAAAGAAAAAATTGCCGATAATGCTGAACTGAAAGCCGTCAGTGAATTTGTTCACTTTGCCTGTACGTCTGAAGATATCAATAACCTGTCTCATGGTCTGATGTTGACTGAAGCCCGCGCGAATGTGTTGCTGCCCTACTGCCGCAAGATTGTTGACGCGGTTAAAACCCTAGCAAAAGCTTACAAAACTGTACCACTGATGTCCCGTACCCATGGTCAGCCAGCTTCACCTTCCACTTTGGGCAAAGAGATGGCTAACGTTGCGGTGCGCCTGGAACGGCAGATGAAACAGATTGAAGCTGTTGAGATCATGGGTAAAATTAATGGTGCAGTGGGTAACTACAACGCCCACCTGTCGGCCTACCCAGAGGTGGACTGGCATACCTTGTCTCAACGCTTTGTTACCAGCCTCGGGCTGAACTGGAACCCTTACACCACGCAGATTGAACCACATGACTACATCGCCGAATTATTTGATGCTGTCGCTCGTTTCAATACTGTGTTGCTCGATTTTGACCGCGATATCTGGGGTTATGTCGCGCTGGGTCATTTCAAGCAGAAAACCATTGCTGGGGAAATCGGTTCCTCTACCATGCCGCACAAAGTCAATCCTATCGACTTTGAAAACTCCGAAGGCAATCTGGGGATTGCCAATGCCCTGATGCAGCATTTAGCCGCAAAATTGCCCGTTTCTCGCTGGCAGCGCGACCTCACTGATTCCACCGTATTACGTAATCTTGGGGTTGGTTTTGCGCACTCGCTCATCGCTTACCAGGCGACGTTAAAAGGCATCAGCAAACTGGAAGTAAATGAAGCCCATTTGCGTGATGAATTGGATCACAACTGGGAAGTGTTGGCCGAGCCAGTGCAAACCGTTATGCGCCGTTATGGCATTGAAAAACCATATGAAAAACTTAAAGAGCTGACTCGTGGTAAGCGCATAGACGCAGCACAAATGGCAGCCTTCATCGACAACCTGGCCTTGCCAGATGAAGTAAAAGCTGAGCTGAAACGACTTACGCCAGCCACCTACATTGGTCGCGCTGAAGCCTTTGTTGATGATCTGAAATAAATCGCCACAAACTTTCACAGGCGGTACCTCGTGTACCGCCTTTTTTCATTCGGACAGGCAAATCATGTATCAACTCACCATAGATAAAGACAAATTTCTGAAGGAAATCTGGCAACAAAAGCCGGTCATTTTCCGTCAGGCATTCAAAGATTTTGCCGATCCAATCGCGGCAGATGAATTAGCTGGATTGGCGTGTGAGGAGGAAGTTGCTTCCCGCGTAGTCGTCACCCAAGACAAGGGTAAAAACTGGCAGGTGATCAATGGACCATTTGAAGATTATGACCAATATGGTGAGGAAAACTGGCAGTTGCTGGTACAAGCTATCAATCATTGGTATCCAGACTGCCAGCCATTAGTTGAAGCGTTTCGCTTTCTGCCAGACTGGCGTTTTGACGACCTGATGGCTTCGTTTGCTACACCTGGTGGTGGTGTCGGTCCACACATCGATCAATATGATGTTTTTATTATCCAAGGTGAGGGTCGCCGTCGCTGGACCGTTGGCGATATTGGCAGTTATCAACAACGCGGAGGCGTCACTACCTCGCCGCTGATTGAAAATTTTGAACCAATTATCGACGAGATCCTTGAACCGGGCGATATGTTGTATATTCCACCAGGATTTCCGCATCAAGGATTCACGTTGACGCTGGCCATGTCTTATTCCATCGGCTTTCGAGCACCCAGTCAGCAAGAGTTGCTGTCATCAATGGCCGATTACCTGATTGACTGTAACCAGGGACAGCAACGATATACGTCAACATCAGAACCATCACAACCTGGTATGGTGCCACTGGCACAACAGCAAGGGCTGATGACGTTGTTGACCGCGTTAGCACAAGCGCCTGAAACCTACCAAGCCATGTTAGGAAAACTGCTGAGTCAAAACCGCTTTGAGCTGGATATCTGTGAGGCCGAGCGCATTGATGCTGAGGAACTACAACAGGCATTACAGGATGGTGCGGTGATCAGCCGTATCGGTGGTCTGAAAGTGCTGCTGTTAGAGAATGATGCAGCAGATCGACTGTTCATTAACGGTGATAGTTTTGATTTTGCGGCTGAAGACCGAGACTATGCTGAAATTCTGGCAAACCACACCAGCATCGATAGCGAAATCGCCCTGGCGATGTTGCAGCGAAATAGCATCAACGCACTACTGCTGAAACTACTGGAGTTGGGTTACTGTTACCTGGCAGAAGCTGAGTAACTCGTTATCTATTTATGGTTTTTGTCTCGTCCTAATATAGGTTGACAGTTTTTAGGCCAGCTCCCGTAGCTGGCCTTTTCTATTGTGCACCTGATT